>CAZPZR010000031.1:0-20430 GCA_964591105.1 uncultured Lachnospiraceae bacterium
CGGGACTCTTATATCTCTGTAATATGTCAAGCCCTCATTACGCAGGGGAAGGCAGAAAAGCAGATGCGGACACCCACCTAGCAGCAGCTAGGAGTCAAAATACAGGAACCGGCATTTTGGGATATACTAAAGAAAAAGGACAGTCGTTTATCGGCTGTCTTTTTACGTATGTAGATATTGACTGAATTCAAAAGGAGTATAAATCAGGGTGAAAAAAAGAAAGAAGGATCATCGAATTTACTATGGACTGGGGATTTTAACAGCGGTATTTCTCGTGGCAGGACTTACGCGGGCATTAGAAGAGTATTCCTGGAAACCGACGATGGAGCGTGTGATTACGCAGAAGGAGATGAAGAACGAAACAGACGCTTCGCATGAACAGAAAAAAACGAAGAAATCTGGGAAGAATCCGAAGATTCGAGTGCTGCTCATGACCAATGGATATCGTGGGACGGTGCATTCGGAAGTGATTCTTACGTCCAAGGGAACGATGAAGTTATCCTATGGAAAAAAGAAGGAACAGATAAGAGCAGGGAAAATATTGAAAATCTCGCCAGATGATAAGCGACTGAAAAAGGGGGAACTTAGAATCTCTGGGGAGAAGAAACTTTGTGTGAAGAGCATGGAGAGAGGATATGGAACTCCGTCCTATGCTGGGACGTTGGAACTGATTTCCACGGCAGAAGGAATCGTATTGATCAACGAACTTCCAGTGGAGACATATTTGTGCGGTGTAGTTCCAAGTGAGATGCCGGCATCTTATGAATTAGAGGCGCTGAAAGCACAGGCGGTTTGTGCCAGAAGCTACGCATATCGTCAGATGGAAAATTATGCTTACCCAGAATACAAAGCACATGTGAATGACAGTACGGATTATCAGGTATATGGGAATTCTAAGCAGCAGACTGCGTCTACGGAAGCTGTGAAAGCCACAAGTGGTGAGACGGTAAAATACAAAGGGAAAGTTGTGACTACATACTATTATTCTACGTCCTGCGGACAGACAACGACAGTGGAAGCGTGGGGTTCAAAGCCGGAAAAGAAGAATGCATATCTGGCATCCGTGCAGGTGAAAGGAACGCAGGGGGATTATGAGAAAGACCTCCCGTGGTATCGTTGGGAAGCAACGATCTCTAAAGAAACATTGTCTAATCTGATTGGGCTGAACACAGGGGAAGATATTGGGATGCTGAAAAGCGTAAAGGTGACAAAACGAGGGCCTGGTGATGTGGCACTTCGCCTGAAAGCGGTAGGCGAAAAGGGAAGTGTTGTGGTGGAGACGGAGAATAAAATCCGTGCAGCACTCGGCGGAACTGGATATGAGATTGAAAAACAAGACGGAAGTGTTGTGAATAGTATGACACTGCTTCCAAGTGCATTTTTTACAATTCAAAAGTCAGGAGATTCTTTCGTAATCCAAGGTGGTGGATTCGGACATGGAATTGGAATGAGTCAGAATGGAGCAAATGAAATGGCAAAAGACGGCAAAGATTATCAGGAAATCTTGAAACTTTTTTATTACGATGTAACCATTGAATAAACGCTTTTCTAGACAAATGCTGATAAATGGGGTAGAATAGGTGCGAGAAAATGGAGGAACTCTATGAAAAGAATAAGAAAGTTGTATGTGAAGATTACAGCAATTACATCTGAAATAGGAGAAGACCACGTAGGAGCGTATGCTGCACAGGCGGCGTATTTTTTCATGCTGTCTTTGATTCCGATTATCTTGCTGTTATTAACACTCATTCGATATACCCCGGTAACAAAGGCGGATGTAATGACTGCGGTGATTCAGGTGTTCCCAAGGTCTGTAGATGGCCTGGTAACGTCGGTGGTGAATCAAGTTTATAATCAATCCATGAGCATTATCCCAATCACAGTGATTGTGGCATTATGGTCTGCTGGAAAAGGCGTACTTGCAATGACCTATGGTCTGAACTGCATCTATGATTGTCGAGAAACAAGAAATTATCTGTTTTTGAGAATCCGTGCAACACTGTACACGGTTATGTTTTTACTGATGATTATCTTACTTTTGGTACTGTCGGTGTTTGGTAATTCACTGAGTACAGTGATTATCGGATATGTGCCACTGGTTCGGCCGGTGCTGGAGTGGATCTTGGAAGTGCAGATATATGTATCGCCAGTAATCTTGATGATCTTCATGCTGCTGATTTATAAATTTGTACCAAACAAAAAGAATACTCTGGTGGAAGAACTTCCGGGGGCAGTGCTGGCAACACTTGGGTGGTTGCTAGTATCCTTGTTCTTTTCCGTGTATGTGGATATATTTCAGGGATTTTCCAATATGTACGGAAGTATGACGACTATTGTGCTGATCATGCTGTGGATGTATTTCTGCATGTACTGTATTCTGCTTGGAGCAGAGTTCAATGTGATGTTTGGGAATAAACTTGTGGAAAAGAGAACGAAAGAAAATATTGATGATGGTAAAGAACATGTTGATGGTAAGAAAGAACGAAATGAAATATAATGGAGAACACGTATAGGAGACAATAGGAGAAGAAGTTATGGATGAAAATCAAATTAGAGAAGAATTTATAAAGGGCTATGACTGTTCTCAGGTTGTTATTACTCAATATGCTGAGCAACTGGGACTTACAAGAGAACAGGCCAATAAAGTTGCTGCCTGCTTCGGTGGTGGGATGCTTCAGGCTGATACTTGCGGTGCTTTCACAGGAGCACTGATGGTGATTGGACTTAAGTATGGACACTTCGATGAAGAGACACTCCTTGCACAGAAGGATGTCATGATGGCAAAAAGTGCAGAGTTTAAGAAGAGATTCTTTGAAAAGTTTGAGACTTGCAACTGTAAAGGCTTACTGGGATATGATGTGTCAATTCCAGAAGAGTTTCAGGAAGCACTATCAAGTGGACGTATGTTAGGGTTCTGTCCAACAGTAGTAAAAGCCGTATGTGAATGTTTGGATCAGACGCTATAGCTAGAGATACGTTGAAGCATAGGAGTATATACGGGTACTTCATATTTATCGCCAAAATAAAATGACAAGAATAGCAAATGAGGCAATCGAGAGATTGCCTTATTTGCGTTATCTATAAGTCGCTGATGCATATAGAAAAAAAGAATTGTACAAAACTAGTTGAACTTAACTATAATAAAAGAAATTGTATTTTAGGAGGAAAGTTATGAAAAAGAGACTTTTATGTACATTATTATGTGCAACAATGGTTTCTTCCATGCTTGTAGCTTGCGGAACAAAAGAAGAAGCATCAGAAGACCAGACAAACGAAACAAAAGCAGAAACAGAAGTAGACAGAACAGTGTTTGTTGAACCTGAATGGGTTCAGAGCGTAATCGATGGGGAAGAAGACGTTGAAAAATACGTATTAGCAGAAGTGTCTTGGGGCGCTTATGAAACAGCAGAAGATTACAATACAGCACATATCCCAGGAGCAATCCATATCAACTCAGACGCAGTAGAATATGATGACTGTAACCCATGGCCAGAAGGCGATGGCATTGATGATATTGCACAGTATGATCCAGAATTTAACTACGGAGAAAACAAAGTGGCATCTGAAGATAACTTCAACATCCGTAATGGAGAACAGTTGACAGAATGCATGAAACATTACGGAATTACAGAAGATACTACTGTAATCCTTTATGGATCAAATGCTGCAAACTCAGCAGTAACACGTGTTGCATTTGCAATGCTTTATGCAGGAGTTGACCACGTAAAAGTATTGAATGGTGGATTCGAAGCTTGGCAGGCAGCTGGACTTGAAACAGAAACAACTGTGAATAAGCCAACAGAAACAGAAGAAGAATTTGGAACAACAATTCCAGAACATCCAGAATACATCATGTCTATCGAAGATGTAAAAGATAACTTGGAAAATAATGATAAATTTAACCTTGTAAGTATTCGTTCTTATGACGAATTCTGTGGAAAAGAATCTGGATATGGATACATCGAACTGTGTGGAGAACCAAAAGGAGCAATCTGGGGTAAAAATACAGATGATGGAACATATGTAATCGATGGAAAAGTTGTAGGTGCTGATAAGTTAAAACAGTACATCGAAGAAGGCGGCGGATCTTATGACAATGCACTTTCTTTCTACTGTGGTACAGGATGGAGAGCAACAATCCCATTCTTGATCGCATACGAAGATGGTAAAGAAGACATCAGCGTTTACGATGGCGGCTGGTGGGCATGGACTGTAAAGCAGGACGCAGAAGCTGATGCATATCCATACCAGACAATTACACCAGAAGAAGCAGCAGAAGCAGCTGCAAAATAAAAAACACCTTGACATCAAAATTTCATATGGTAAAATATTATCGTATATTTTTATAGGTAAAAAAGGCGATGACCGTGTTAGTAGAGCACTGTTTTCCATCAGAGAGAGGGAATCCTCGGCTGCAAGTTCCCTTTGGTTCAGACAGGAATCGAATTTCCCACGCGAGCTGCGTTTTTGAAATAAAAGTAGAAGACGACGTAGATGCACGTTACGCATGATGAGTGCCTGCTCTTTCAGAGTGGGAATCAGGGTGGTACCGCAGGAGTATTGATGATAAAGCTTTTGTCCCTATTTGGGGCAGAAGCTTTTTTTAATGCAATACGACGAGAAATGACGTCTAACGCAAAAAGAAAAGGAGATAATGAGATGAACATGGATGAAATCAGAGCTGAGTTTCAGGAAGAATTAGTCTTAGTAGAAGATGCGAAACAGCTCGGTGCTTTCTGGACAAAATATCTTGGAAAAGGTGGCAAGATTCAGGGCCTTATGGGGGGAATCAAGAATGTGCCAAAAGAAGAAAAGAAAGCATATGGACAGGCTGTGAATCAGATTAAAAACTGGGCACAGGAATTATATGATGCAAAAAAAGTGGAGATTGAGAAAAAAGCAATGCTTGCTCGTTATGAGGAAGAAACAATTGACGTAACACTTCCAGCAAAACATACAGCATCTGGAAATCTTCACCCACTTACATGTATTAAAAATGAAATTATTGATGTATTTGCAGGAATGGGATTTGAAATTTTTGAAGGACCAGAAATCGAAGATGATGATACAAACTTCACAAGATTGAACGTATTAAAAGATCACCCATCCAGAGACATGCAGGATACATTCTGGTTGACAGAAGATTTACTTCTTCGTACACATACATCACCAGGTCAGATCCGCGTTATGGATATGGAAAAGCCACCAATCAAAGTATTGGTTCCTGGTAAAGTATTCCGTTCTGACAGTGATGCAACACATTCACCAATGTTTAGTCAGATGGAAGGTTTGGTTGTAGATGAACATATTACACTTTGCGACCTTCAGGGAATGCTGGATCAGTTTGTAAAAGCATTATTCTCAGATGAAGCAAAGACAAGACTTCGTCCATCTTACTTCCCATTCACAGAACCATCTGTAGAAGTAGACGTAAGCTGCTTCAAGTGTGGTGGAAAGGGATGCTCTCTCTGTAAAGGAACTGGCTGGATTGAAGTATTAGGTGGGGGAATCGTAAACAACAAAGTGTTAGAAAACTGTAACATCGATTCTAGCAAATATTCTGGACTTGCATTTGGTATTGGTATCGAACGTATTGCAATGCTTAAGTACGGAATTAACCATATGGGTAAATTATTTGAAAATGACATCGAATTCTTGAAACAGTTCAAAGCATAATCGGAGGGTAATATGAAAGTTTTATTTAGTTGGTTAAAAGAATATGTAGATATTGATATCACACCAAAGGAACTGGAAGACAAACTCTTTTCTGTTGGTTTTGAAGTAGAAGGTGTTGATTATTTAGGAGAAAATTTAGAAAAAGTTGTAGTTGGTCAGATTACTTCCATGGAACCATATGAAGGAACACATTTACAGATTTGTCATGTAAACTGTGGACCAATGGGAGAAGATCACCTGATCTTAACAGGTGCTACAAATGTATTTGTAGGAGCGAAAGTTCCAGCTGCATTAGTAGGAGCAAAACTTCCATGTGGTATGGACATTCAGCCAAGAAAAATGGTAGATATGATGTCTTATGGTATGCTCTGCTCTGGAGAAGAGATGCTTCTTGACAAAGAATGGTATCCAGGAGCAGATGTGAATGGAATCATGATTCTTGCTGAAGATGCACCACTTGGTATGGAAATGAGAGATTATCTGGAATTAGATGATTACTTATTCGACATTTCCATCACAGCAAACCGTCCAGATTGCCAGTCTGTAATCGGAATTGCAAAGGAAGTGGCAGCAGCACTTCACAAGCCATTCAAAGCACCAGATTTGAGCTACACAGAAGATGGAACAGTTAATGAAGATATCAGCATTGAAGTATTAGATAAAGAAACATGCCCAAGATACCTTGGACACTACATTTACGATGTAAAACAGATCGAATCACCACTTTGGATGAAGAGACGTCTGATCGCAGTAGGACACAATGCAATCAATGCAATGGTTGACATTACAAACTATGTGCTTGTGGAAATGGGTCAGCCAATGCACGCGTTCGATCTGAACGATTTGGAAGGCTCTGGAATCGTTGTGCGCAGAGCAGAAGAAGGAGAAACATTAGTTACATTGGATGAAAAAGAACGTGTATTATCTCCAAGCAATCTGTTAATCTGTGACAAAGTGAAACCAGTAGGTCTTGCAGGTGTTATGGGTGGATTGAACAGTGGAATCAAAGATACAACAACAGCAGTTGTATTTGAATCAGCAAAATTCTTGAAAGACAATGTACGTAAGACATCCAGAGGCCTTGGACTTCGTTCTGACGCAGCAGCAAGATTTGAAAAAGGAATTGACGAATACACAGTAGAATGTGGTATGGCTCGTGCATTAAATCTTGCACAGACACTTGGAGCTGCAAAGATCAGTTCTACACACTTTGATATTTCTGGCGGAGCATCAACAGAGAAGAGAGTGATCACTGTTGAAACAAAGAAAGTCAACGAAGTACTTGGAATTGAAGTTCCAGAAGAAGAAATGGTAAAAATCTTAGATGCTCTTCAGTTTGGCGTAGAATTGAATGACGGTGTATTGACATTAGAAGTGCCAAGATACCGCGAAGACGTAGAAGGATATCAGGATATTGCAGAAGAAATTATCCGTGAATATGGATATGATCATGTAGTACCAACATTCCTGGATGCTGCAAAAGTAACAAACGGCGGTTTGAACCCAGCTCAGAAGAAAGAATTGGATGTGAAAGAATATCTGTGTTCACAGGGATATTATGAAATCCAGACAATTGCTATGGTTGCTAAGAACGAATTTGATATGTTCTTAATGCCAGAAGATGCAGAAGAAAGAAAAGTAGTAGAATTGTTAAATCCTATTACAGAAAACTTAAGCATTATGAGAACAATCATGGCACCATCTATGGTACGTGTGATTGAAAATAATATTAAAAATGGAAATGAAGCAATGCGTTTCTTTGAAATTGCAAATGTGTACATTCCAAAGGCATTGCCACTTACAGAACCACCAGTAGAAAGAAAGACAATCTGCCTTGGTACTTGCGGCGCAGAAGAAGATTTCTTCGCAATGAAAGGAACTTTGGAAGCATTTGCAGGAGCAAATGATCTTGAGTTTGAATACAAGAGAGGAAATGTTCCATACCTTCACCCAGGAAGATGCGCAGATGTATACTGCAAGGGAACAAAGATTGGACACTTTGGACAGCTTCGTTACGAAATCGTAGATGCAATGAATATTGCAGGTGGAAAGAAAGCAGATACTAAGATTTTCATCGCTGAGATTGATTACAGTGTATTGGCAGGTCTTTTCAAAGAGGCAATCAAATACACACCAGAATCAGGATTTGCTGGAAACAGCCGTGATATCTCTGTTCTGATTGACAAGAAAGTGGAATGTGGTGCAATCGTAGATGCAATCAAAGGCTGTGATGAACTTGTGAAGAAAGTGGCACTGTTCGACATTTTCGAAAGCGAAAAATTAGGACTTGATAAGAAGAGTATGGCATTTAACATTCAATTAGAATCTCGCGAAGCAGATGTGACAGATGAAATGGCAGATGCTGTATTTGAAAAAGTAGTTGCAGTACTTGGAACTCAGTTTGGCGCACAGATGAGAGGTTAGTTCAAAACAATTGGAGTGATTGCAAATGAAAAAGAAACAGATGATAGGTCTTGTTGTTGCAGTGGTACTCTTCATCGTGACAGGTGTGACAAGTGTGTTGACGCATGCTGTTTCAAACAGTATTGTAGAAAAAGAAATGAAAACGTTTTTGGGCAGTGGAGCTGAGGATGTGGCTCCACTGGAAGATTACGTTGCAGTTATCAAAGTAGAAGGAACGATTCAGGAACAGACAGCTACAGGATTATTTGAAGTTGCAGAAGGCTATCAGCATACAACAACACTGCAGCAGATTGATGATTTGATTCAGGATAATAATAACAAAGGAATTCTGTTATATGTGGATTCTCCGGGTGGAGCGGTGTATGAATCGGAAGAATTGTATCTGAAACTGCAGGAGTACAAGAAAGAGACAGACTGTCCCGTGTGGGTATACATGGCACATTATGCAGCATCTGGTGGATATTTGATTTCCATGACAGGAGACAAGATTTACGCAAATCCAAATACAACAACCGGTTCCATCGGTGTAATCATGTCAGGATATGATATGAGTGGGCTTTACGAAAAACTTGGAATCCGCTATGTGAGTATTACAAGTGGGGAAAACAAAGACAGCAGTAAGATGACCGACGAGCAGGTTGCCATTTATCAAGAGCAAGTCAACGAGTACTATGAGCGATTCGTTGAAATCGTTTCTGAAGGGCGAGATATGTCTAAGAAAGACGTGAAAAAACTTGCGGATGGAAGAACCTATACTGCAAAACAGGCATTGAAAAAAGATTTGATTGATGAAATCAGCTTGTATCCAGAGATGAAAGATGCAATGAGCAAAGAACTTGGAATCAAAAAGTTCTATGAACCGGAGACAAGCAGCACTATTCTTTCTGAATTTTTCTCAGGAATTACAAGCATGCTGCCAAAATCAGAAGCTCAAGTATTGACAGAAACCGCAGCAGAGATGGAAAGCGGGGTGCTGATGTATTATGCAGAACAGTTGCAGTAGGAAAGAAGTTGCAAATGCTGGATTCTGGGTGCGCCTGATCGCATACATCATTGACAGCGTGGTTGTGTTTGTTGCATTATTGATTGTGCGACTGTTGATGGTAGGCGTATCGCTGATATTGGAAGGGACTTTCCTTGGTGGAGAGATTTTATTTCAATATACATTAAAAGACATTGTGCTTTATCTTGCAAAGGTAGCCTATTTTGTGATATTTACGTACTTTACGGGGACAACACTGGGGAAAAAGACGATGAATTTGCGTGTGATTTCCGCTGATGGTGGAAAGCTCCAGTTGTTTGACGTAATCTACCGCGAAACAGTGGGGAGATTTCTGTCTGCATTTGTGATAAATATCGGATATTTGATGGCCGGTGTGGATAAAGAGAAGCGAGGACTCCATGATATCCTTTGCGACACAAGGGTGGTGTATGTAACACCAGGTCGTTCGGCGGCGAAAGCGAAGCGCGAGGAAGTGCTGTGTGAAGTGAAGCCGGAAGAAACAGTGCAGGAAAATGTGGCACAGGAAGAAATGTCGCGAGAAAAAGCAGTGCAGGAAAAAGTGGTACAGGAAGAAACTGTGGCAAAACCACAAACTTTCCAAGAAGGAAAATATATTTATCGTTCGATACCGCCGAAGCAAGAAGGTGGTTCGATGGAAACTAGTATAGAACATGAGTTATAGAAGGGATTCATAAGAATGAAACGTCAGGATTTTTATTATGAATTGCCGGAAGAATTAATTGCTCAGGATCCATTAGAGGATCGTTCCAGCTCCAGACTCCTTGTGTTAGATAAGGAATCTGGAGCTGTTTCCCACCATGTATTTAAAGAAATTACAGATTATTTGCATGAGGGAGACTGCCTGGTAATTAATGACACAAAAGTAATTCCGGCAAGATTGATTGGTTCGAAAGTCGGAACCGATGCGAAAATAGAAGTATTATTGTTAAAGAGAAAAGAAAATAATATCTGGGAAACATTAGTAAAACCTGGGAAAAAAGCGAAAGTTGGTACAAAAATTAGCTTTGGTGACGGACTTCTGATTGGAGAAGTTGTAGATATTGTTGAAGAAGGAAATCGTCTGATTCAGTTCAGCTACGAAGGCATTTTCGAAGAAATCCTTGATCAGCTTGGCCAAATGCCATTGCCTCCATATATCACACATCAGTTGGAAGATAAAAACCGCTACCAGACTGTGTATGCAAAACACACAGGATCAGCGGCAGCACCAACAGCAGGGCTTCATTTCACACCAGAGTTGTTGGATGCGTTGGAAGCAAAAGGAGTGAAAATCGCGAGAGTTACGTTGCACGTAGGACTTGGAACATTCCGCCCAGTGAAGGTGGATGATATTTTAGAACATCACATGCATTCTGAGTTCTTCCAGATTGATGAAGATGCGGCAGAAAAAATCAACCAGACAAAAGCTAATGGCGGAAGAGTAATCTGCGTTGGAACTACAAGTTGTAGAACAATTGAATCTGCAGCAGATGAAAATGGGCAGCTGAAAGCTTGCAGTGGATGGACAGAAATTTTCATTTACCCAGGCTATCAGTTTAAAGTGTTAGACTGCTTGATTACGAACTTCCACTTGCCAGAATCTACATTGGTGATGTTGGTGTCAGCGCTGGCTGGAAGAGAACATGTATTGGCAGCTTATGAAGAAGCTGTGAAGGAAAAATATCGATTCTTCAGTTTTGGAGATGCGATGTTTATCTGCTAATTAATAATTCTGAATATAAAGGGACTGTGAAAAAGAATAGTTCCATAAAAAAGGACCGAGGGCTCAACGAAAGCCTAAGGTCCTTCTTTGTATCCAGAAAACCACGCGACAGTCGCGGGTGGCAATTGCCCGGCATTTGAAGTTGCCGGTGTGATTTATTTCTCTATGATAGATTCCAATAAGTTATAAAATTCAGGGAAAGAGACATCCACACATTCTGCCTGCAAGATTTCAGTCTCGCCATGTGCAACAAGTCCTGCGATGGTAAATGCCATTGCGATACGGTGATCGAAGTGGCTCTCGATTTTTGCACCGCAGAGTTTGCCGGTTCCATGGATAATCAGCCCGTCATCTGTTGGGAGGACATCAGCGCCCATGGCACGCAGATTCGCGGTGATAGTGTCGATGCGGTTGGATTCTTTTACCTTCAGCTCGGCGGCGTCTCGGATGATGGTTGTGCCTTCTGCGCAAGCTGCCATAACAGCAAGAATCGGCAGTTCGTCAATGAGAGTTGGAATAAGCGCGCCTTCAATGGTGGTGCCGCGCAGCGGACTTGTCTTGACCAGAAGGTCTGCGCGAGGTTCCCCGCCCTGCATGAATTCGTTCAGCAAGGTAATATTGGCACCCATTGCGTCACAGACTTTGAGAAATCCAGCGCGTGTCGCATTGGTTCCCACATTTTTAATTAGAAGCTCGGAATCATTTGTCAAAAGCGCTGCTGCAACAAAGTATGCAGCGGAGGAAATGTCGCCGGGTATCGTAATCTGCTGGCCGTAAAGCTCTTCGCAAGGCTGAATTGTTGCGGTGGCGTTTCCATTTTCATGAATTGCAGATGTGACAGTCGCTCCGAATCCTTGAAGCATAAGCTCGGTGTGGTTGCGTGACAAAGCTGGCTCGGTGATAGAGGTCTCGCCGTCAGCGTAAAGGCCCGCAAGCAAAAGCGAGGACTTGACCTGCGCAGAGGCCACAGGCGATACGTAGTGAATCCCGTGCAAATTTCCAGGTGCAATGGAAAGCGGTGCGCAGTCGTTGGCAAGAACGCTGCGAACATTTGCCCCCATGCGGGTAAGCGGCGTCAAGATGCGCGCCATTGGTCTGGAACGCAGGGAGTCATCGCCGGAAATGGTTGCTGGAAATGGCTGGCCGGACAGGATTCCAGAAATCAGGCGTGCGGTCGTCCCACTGTTTCCTACATTTAAAATAGAAGAAGGTGCGCGAAGACCATGCGGTCCCCTGCCGTGTACAAGAACGCGGTCGGCATTCTGCTCGATGACAATGCCCATCTTTTGGAAACACTGGATGGTGGCCTGACAGTCGGCACTATTTAAAAAATGCTTGATTTCCGTCGTTCCGCGGGCGATTGAGCCGAACATGACGGAACGGTGAGAAATCGATTTGTCGCCGGGTGCCTGGAGCTCACCTCGCAGCCGGGAGACCGGACGAATGAATTTAACGCTCATAAACGATATACCTGAATTTCTGCAATAAATCTGCGGCTTTGCTTTTTGAAGCTTCGTCGTAGAATTCTATACGCAGAACCCCTTCTTCAAATTCGCGGTTGTGAACAATGCCGATATTTTTGATGTTCAGCCCGTTGGAGGCGAGAATTGTAGCGATGGCGGCAATTCCACCTGCTTCGTCAATGATATCGCAGTACACAACGTAAGATTTCTTAATTGGCCCAGCGGAAGAATCCGAAATCGAGTTCCGATATGTGCGGGAAGCGTCGAAGAAATTGTAAATCTCAGCTTCATTTTCACAATCAATCATATTCTTCGTGTGAGTCAAAAGTTCTATATAATTTCCAAGAATTTTAGAAATATTGTCTTTGTTTTTCAAACAAATGTGCTGCCACATAGTCGGAGACGATGAGGCGATGCGGGTGATGTCCTTGAAGCCGCCGGCAGCTAGATTCTTCATATACTCATCTTTGGAATCCGAATTTCGCACAAAATTCACCAAACTTGCGGCGATGATGTGCGGCAAGTGGCTGATGGTGCCGGTAATCCAGTCGTGCTGCTCGAAAGTTAACATCACTGGAAGAGCCTTCAAAGCTGTCACAAATGCGACATATTCCTGCACCTTGCGTTGTGGAACAGTCGGACAAGGTGTCAGAATGTAGTAAGCATTCTCAAGTAGCAAGGCTTTTGAATTCGAATATCCACTTTTCTCAGAACCAGCCATCGGATGCCCGCCAATAAAATAAGGTTCGAGGCCAAGTGCAGTGACCTCTTGATGAATGTTTGTTTTGACACTGCCGACATCCGTCAAAATACAATCCTCATGCAAAAAACGCTTGAGCTGGCCGAGATAAGCTGTGTTGTAAGCAACTGGCGCACAGAGAAAGATATAATGACAATGATAGAAATTATCGTCAATCGTCGTCGCGGCAACGTCGATCACAGATTCCTGTGTTGCGAGCGCGAGTGATTCCCGATTCTTGTCAAAAGCGACGATCTCAGATTCCGGGAAATATTGGCGGATGGATTTGGCGAGGGAACCGCCGATGAGACCGAGGCCGATGAAACCAATTTTCATTTTGGTACACCCCATTTCACATTTTGGTACACCCCAAAATGCAATTTAGGACGTAGCCTTTTTCAATTTTACTACGTCCCCATTTTCTTGTCAACACTGTGTGGCTTTAGCACAGAAAAGTAAATTTGTGTGAAAATTGTATAAAATAGTTGTAATATTCTATTTTTTTTAGTACAATGTGTTTATGAGATTTTATGAACAAGGAGGCAACTCAGACATGAAAGTTTACAGAACGGACGAAATTAGAAATGTTGTCCTTTTAGGACATGGAGGGAGTGGAAAGACAAGCCTTGTAGAAGCAATGGCTTATGTATCAGGTGCAACAAATCGTATGGGTAAAGTAGCGGACAAGAATACGATTAGTGACTTCGATAAAGAAGAACAGAAACGTGAATTTTCCATTAGTACATCTTTAGTACCAATTGAATGGGAAAAAGCGAAAATCAATATCCTGGACACTCCTGGTTATTTCGACTTTGTCGGAGAAGTGGAAGAAGCAGTGAGTGCAGCAGACGCAGCAGTTATCGTAGTATCAGGAAAAGCAGGTGTTGAAGTAGGAACGGAAAAAGCATGGGAATTATGTGATAAATACAACCTGCCACGTATGGTCTATGTAACAGAGATGGACGTAGATGATGCATCTTTCCGTGAAGTTGTACAACAGTTGACAGACAGATACGGAAAAGTAATCGCTCCTCATTTCCAACCAATCCGTGAAAATGAAAAGTTAGTTGGTTACGTAAATATTATTAAGAACGCCGGAAGACGTTACACAGGAATCGGACAGAGAGAAGAATGTGAAATTCCAGAATATTGTAAAGAAAACCTGGAATTATATCGTGAAAAATTATTAGAGGCAGTAGCAGAAATTTCTGATGAATATATGGAAAGATATTTCTCAGGGGATGAGTTCTCAGTAGAAGAAATTCGTGCGGCAATGAGAACAGAAGTTATGGAAGGAACAATCGTACCAGTAGCAATGGGATCTAACATCCAGGCACAGGGTGTTTCCAACCTCTTATCTGATATCGTAAGATTCTTCCCAAGCCCTGACTGGAGAGAATGCGTAGGATTTAACCGTAAGACAAATGAAATCTACGAAGCAAATTATGATTTCGCAAAAGCAAAATCAGCATATGTCTTCAAGACAATGGTGGACCCATTTATTGGTAAGTACTCATTTGTTAAGGTTTGCTCAGGAGTATTAAAAGGTGAAGATACATTGTACAACCCAACATCTGAAGCAGATGAAAAACTCGGAAAGATTTACACAATGGTTGGTAACAAACCAGTAGAAGTAAGCGAACTTTTTGCAGGAGATATCGGTGCAATCGCGAAGTTGGCAAATACAAGAACTGGCGATACACTTTCTGCAAAGAACACACCAGTGCTCTATGGTAAGACAGAATATTCTAAACCTTATACATATATGAAATATGTAACAAAGAACAAAGGCGATGAAGACAAAGTTTCTCAGGCACTTCAGAAAATGATGGCAGAAGACGTAACTTTGAAAGCGGTAAATGATAGCGAAAACCGTCAGTCTCTCATCTATGGTATGGGCGACCAGCATTTGGAAATCGCAGTAAGCAAGCTGGCAGAAAGATATAAGTGTGAAGTGACTTTGGAAACACCAAAGGTTGCATTCCGCGAAACAATCAAGAAAAAATCTGACGTTGATACAAAATACAAGAAACAGTCTGGTGGACATGGACAGTATGGACACGTTAAGATGAAATTTGAACCATCTGGAGATCTTGAGACACCTTACGTATTCGAAGAATGTGTAGTAGGTGGAGCAGTTCCAAAGAACTACTTCCCTGCAGTTGAAAAAGGACTTCAGGAATCTGTTGTGAAAGGGCCTCTCGCTGGCTACCCAGTAGTAGGTGTGAAAGCAACACTTTACGATGGATCTTATCATCCAGTAGACTCTTCTGAAATGGCGTTCAAGACAGCGACAATTCAGGCATTCAAGAAAGGTGTAATGGAAGCTTCTCCAGTACTCCTTGAACCAATCGCTTCTGTAAAAGTAGTTGTTCCAGATGATTACACAGGAGATGTAATGGGAGATCTGAACAAACGTCGTGGCCGTGTACTTGGTATGAACCCATTGGCAAATGGTGCGCAGGAAATCGTAGCAGATGTACCTATGACAGGCATGTTTGGATACTGCACAACACTTCGTTCTATGACAGGTGGACGCGGAAGTTATTCTTATGAATTTGCTCGTTATGAACAGGCTCCATCAGATATTCAGGAAGCTGAAATCGCAAAAAGGGCTGCAGAAGAATAAATTTGAAATTTAACATGATTCTAACAGAAGAAAAGCCCGGCAGGGCTTTTTTTCTTGTATTGAAAGTGTTATAATTGCTCGTAAACGAATTGTACATTGTTTGTGAGGATATGAAAATGAATATTGTAATTATAGGGGATGGAAAGGTTGGCCATAAGCTGGCTGTCAATTTGTCCGAAGAAAATTATGACATTATTTTGATTGATGAAAATGAGGGAAAACTGAAAGAAGCACTGAATCAGATGGATATTTTCTGCATTACTGGAAATGGCGTCGATGTAGAAGTGTTGAAGCAGGCGGAAGTACCACATGCAGATTTGGTCATTGCATGTACTTCTTCCGACGAGATGAATATGCTGAGCTGCCTTTTGTCAAAAAGACTTGGCGCAAAGCATACGATTGCCCGCGTAAGAAGTCCACTTTATTATAAACAGATTGATATTTTAAAAGAAGATTTACACTTGAGTATGGCAGTAAATCCGGAACTTACTGCAGCAAATGAAATTGCGAGAGTCGTTGTATTTCCAGAGGCAAGCAAGGTTGAGACTTTCATGAAAGGCCGTGTGGAACTGGTGGAATCTGTGGTACAGGCAGACAGCCGTTTAGTAGGACTTTCTCTGGCGGAAGTGTACCAGAAGTTCCAGATTAAGATTCTGGTATGTGCGGTGAAGCGAGGAAATGAAGTGTATATTCCAGATGGACAGTTTGTTCTGCAAAAGGGGGACAGACTGCACATTGCAGCTTCCCATCAGAATTTGAAGACATTCTTCCGAGTGGTTGGAAGAAAGATGACAAAAGTGAGAAATGTAATGATTCTTGGCGGTGGACACGTATGTTTCTACCTTGCTGTGCAGCTGTTGCAGGCAGGAATGCAGGTGAAGATTATTGAGCGTAACTTAAAGCGCTGCGAAGAGTTGTGTGAATTACTTCCGAAGGCAACCATCATCCATGGGGATGCGACGAATCATGAGATTCTTCTGGAAGAAGGACTGGATCATGCAGACGCGCTGGTTGCTTTGACAGGCATGGATGAAGAGAATATTATTACAAGTTTGTATGCGAAGTCTCAGGGCGTTGGAAAAGTTATTGCCAAGGTCAACGAAGATACAAGAGCGCAGATGGTAGAAAGCTTTGGGATTGACAGTATCGTATCTGCTAAAAGTGCTACAGCAGATGCTATTATGAGTTATGTAAAAGCGAGAAATAACTCTTATAGCAATGAAAATGTTGAGACCATGTACCGTCTTTTGAATGGAAAAGTAGAAGCGCTGGAATTTATTGTAAAGAAAGAAAGCAAATATACAAATGTTCCATTGAAAGATTTGTCTTTGAAAAAGAACAATTTGATTGCGTGCATTGGACGAAAGAGAAAAATTATCATTCCAAATGGTGATGACTGGTTGGAAGCAGGCGACAGTGTAATTGTTGTTACGATGAACCAAAAGGTGAATAACATCGCGGACATTATGGAGTAAGGAGCCTGGAGAAGTTATGAATGGAAAGATGATTCGATATATTGTAGGAAAGATGCTTGGTGTAGAGGCATTGTTGCTTTTACTGCCGGCAGCAGTTGGCCTGATTTATCAAGAAGAAAGTGGCAAATGCTTTCTGATTACAGCTGCAATTCTGGGAGTGATCTATTTACTCTTAGGAAGAAAAAAACCTACAAATTCAAGATTTTATGGGAAAGACGGCATGATCGTTGTTGCGAGTGCATGGGTATTCTGGTCCTTATTTGGAGCATTACCATTTACAATGTCAGGATGCATTCCGAACTATTTGGATGCATTTTTCGAGATTGTGTCAGGATTTACAACTGCAGGCTCTACGATCTTGACAGACGTAGAAGCCTTACCACAATGTATGCTTTTCTGGAGAAGTTTTAGTCATTGGATTGGTGGAATGGGCGTGCTCGTTTTTGTTATGGTGCTGACATCTCTGGACAAGAAAAGCTCAATGTATCTGATGAAAGCAGAAGTTCCAGGACCTGAGAAGGATAAGCTGGTGCCAAAGATGACGTCTACGGCACGAATACTGTATGGAATGTATTTTATCTTTACAGTTACAGAAGTAATCTTACTGCTTTTTGGTGGGATGAACCTGTTCGACAGTTTGATTCATTCCTTCGGAAGTGCCGGAACCGGTGGATTCTCGAACTACAATGACAGCGTGGGACATTTTAACAGCGTGTATATTGAGACTGTGATTACAACATTTGTAATTCTGTTTGGTGTAAACTTTAACTTATACTTTATTGCTGTCCTTGGAGATGTGAAAAGTGTCGTGAAAAATGAAGAACTTCGCGCATATTTGCTGATTATTGCAGCAGCGACAGGGGCAATTACGTTAAATATCTATAACCAGTACGGAAGTATTATCAAAGCATTTCGATACGCAATCTTCCAGGTTGCAACGATTATTACGACCACTGGATACTCGACTGCGGATTATGTTACGTGGCCGATGTTCTCACAATGTGTGCTGGTGATTCTTATGATTATCGGTGGCTGTGCTTCTTCTACGAGTGGAGGAATCAAGGTTTCAAGATTCTTGATGGTGTTAAAAAGTATCAAGCGCGAAATCAAACAGATGGTACATCCAAAGTCTGTCAGTATCATTCGTGTGAATGGAAAGAAAATTGGAACAGATGTTTTGAGAAGTCTTTACATCTATTTGCTTGCTTACGCAGGAATTTTCGTAGGATCTGTGCTGATTGTTTCGTTGGACAATTTTGACTTTGGGACAACCTTTGGTGCAGTAATTACTACGTTAAATAACGTAGGACCTGGAATTGGCATGGTAGGGCCAACTGGAAACTTTTCGGCATTTTCCCCACTGTCAAAGCTGGTATTTTGTCTGAATATGTTGGCAGGGCGTTTGGAAATATTCCCATTTTTAATGTTGTTTACAGCATTTAAGTGGAAAAAAGAATTTTAATGGAGGAACTGTATGAAAGGAAAAGGAAAACTTGCGATTGCATTAGGAATCGCGGTGCTGTTGGCGGTTTATTATTATGTAACACTTCCAGCCATTAATTTACATTCTTCAGATACATGGTTTTATCTGTTGATCCTTCTGGTCGTACTTTTGATGCTTTATCTTGGAAGAAAAAAGACGGCAGTCCGAGGAATCAGAGATCTGAAAGAAAATAAAGTAGTAAAAGCATTTGTGATTGTAATCGTGGGGCTTGGTGTTATTTATGCGGCAGGTACAATTCTTTCTTCACCAATTATCAATGCGAAAAAGTATCAGAAGTTGATGAGTGTAGAAGAGGGAGAATTTACGGAAGATGTGGAAGAAATATCTTTCGACAAGATTCCATTGTTAGACCGAGATACGGCAGAACTTCTCGGCGATCGTAAGATGGGAAGTATGGTGGATATGGTATCACAGTTCGAAGTAGATAACATTTACAGCCAGATCAATTATAAGGACAACCCGGTGCGCGTATCACCACTTCGCTATGCGAATCTGATCAAGTGGTTCACCAATCAGTCCGATGGAATTCCAGCGTATATCCGCATCAATATGGCGACACAGACAACGGAACTTGTGAAGCTGGAAGAAGGAATGAAGTATACAACAAGTGATCATTTCAACCGCAACATTTACAGACATTTGAGATTCGCACACCCAACATATATTTATGGGGAGCTGAACTTTGAAATCGATGAAGATGGTGTGCCATACTGGATTGCACCAGTGAAAAAGTACAATATCGGATTGTTTGGCGGTGAGACAGTAGGAAAAGTTGTTATCTGTAATGCTATTACAGGTGAGATGGAAACTTACGCAATTGATGACGTTCCACAGTGGGTGGATTGTGCGTATTCCGCAGACCTCCTGGTAGAGCTGTTTGACTACTACGGAACATTAAAGCATGGATTCTTAAACAGCGTGTTGAGTCAGAAAGATTGCTTGGAAACGACAGACGGATTTAACTACCTTGCAATTGACGATGATGTGTGGGTATACACAGGCGTAACCTCTGTAAATGGAGACCAGTCCAACGTAGGATTCGTACTTTCAAATCGCAGAACAATGGAAACAAAATACTACACAGTAGAAGGTGCAACCGAAGCGTCAGCAATGTCTTCCGCAGAAGGACAGGTTCAGAACCTGAAGTATACAGCAACATTTCCATTGCTTCTGAATATATCTGACGAACCAACTTATTTCATTGCATTAAAGGATGATGCAGGACTTGTAAAGAAATATGCGATGGTAAATGTGCAGAAATATCAGATTGTAGCAGTAGGCGACAGCGTTAGCCAGTGTAGAGAAAATTATCTAGAACTTCTTTATAACAATGGTGTGAAACAGGAAGCAGAAGATACGAGAGAAGTATTGACTGTAACAGGTACGGTCACAAAGATTGCACAGGCAGTTCTAGACGGAACTTCTCACTATTATCTGATGCTAGATGAAAGCGAGGATATCTATGATGTGTCTGTTGCAGAATTACTGGATGTTGTACGATGTGAAGTAGGACAGAAAGTGACAATGGAATACAAAGAGGATGAAACTGCGAAAGTGGTTGTGTCATTTGCTATAAAAGAATAAGTAAGACGATGGGATACTGAATGGATAAAAAGATTCAGTATCCCATTTTTATATTTTTTTGAAAAATGTGTCACGAATCACTTGCTTATGCCCTTATATAAAGTAGATGAGTACTTCGAGAAAAGATTTGTTTGTTTTTCAGGAATACTTCATTTAATATAGTGTATAGCAGTAGTTGGGAAAATGAGGAAGAAAGATGTTAACACTATA
>CAZPZR010000032.1:0-20179 GCA_964591105.1 uncultured Lachnospiraceae bacterium
TTTGCAATTCTTTTTGCCATGAAAACGTTCCTCTTTTCTGATAGATTTCTCTACCATCATACCATTTTTAGTTTCCACACTCAATGCTAATTTCGTTAAAGAGCTTCAAAAGGTCTTCTACTTGCATGTTGGTCTTCTTCTCTCCCACTTCATCCAGCACAACTTTTCCCTGGTGCATCATTAGTACACGATTGCCGTATTCTACTGCATAACGAAGGTTATGTGTGACCATAATGGTGGTCAATTGTTTTTCTTTTACGATTTTATCAGTGAGCTGCATGATTAATTCTGCAGTCTTTGGATCCAGCGCTGCAGTGTGCTCATCCAAAATCAAGAATTCTATTGGTGTCATCGTAGACATCAAAAGTGCCATTGCCTGTCGCTGCCCACCGGAAAGTGCTCCAACCTTTACTTCTAATTTATCTTCCAACCCCAATCCAAGCAGGCTCAATTGCTCTCTGTAAAAATCAATGCGGGCCTTATTGGTTCCTCTGGAAAGTCCGTAGATTTTTCCTTTCTGATCAGCCAGCGACATATTTTCCAGAATTGTCATGGATGGGCACGTACCAAGTGCCGGGTTCTGATACACGCGTCCGATCTGTCGATTACGCTTATATTCTTTCTCTTTTGTAATGTCCTTCCCATTCATAAGAATCTGTCCTGCTTCTGTCTCGATACTTCCGCAGATAATGTTCAGCATAGAGGTTTTTCCGGAACCATTGCTTCCAACAACAGAAACGAACTCTCCTTTTTCAATTGTCAGATCAAAGTCCTGGAAAAGACACATCTCATTGATTGTTCCCGGATTATAATATTTACAAATTTTCTTTAATTCAAGCATTCTTCTTTACCTTCGTCTTTCTTCCCTGACTGATGACTAATATCGCAAGGAATAATACTGCTGTTACAAGCTTCATAGCCTGCGGGTCAAAATTGCGGAGTGCAATTGCCACACATGCTTTATAAATAATGGAGCCAATAATCACTGCTGTCGTTGTCTTTATGAATGTCATCTTTTTGAAAATACTGGTTCCAATAATTACACTTGCCAGGCCAATGACCATTGCACCAGTTCCCATGGAAATTTCAAATACTCTTTCTTCTTGTGCGAAGATACATCCTGCAAGTGCCACAAGCCCATTGGAAATGGAAAGTCCCAATATCTTTACATTGCCCTGTGCTTTTGCCAATGAGGTAACAAGCACTTCATTGTCACCAACTGCTCGAAGCAAGTAACCGGATTTTGTCTGAAGATACAAGTCTAATATGATTTTGCAAAGCAGTGTCAGGAAACAGATGATTAATAAGGTAGTATATGGTTTTAATCCTTCTGGCACTACTTGGTCCACCCATGCATTTTTGAAAATGCTTTCCTGCGAAAATAATGGTACATTAGATGTTCCTGCTATATACAGATTTATCGTCCACAGGGCTGTCATCATAATGATCCCTGATAGAAGATCTCGTACTTTTCCTTTCACATGGATCAGTCCTGTACAGATTCCAGCAAGTGCACCCACTAAAAATGCTGCTACCAAAGTGAGATATGGGTTTACCCCTCTTGTAATCAATGCTGCTGTCACAGCCGCTCCCAATGGAAAACTTCCATCCACTGTCAAATCTGGGAAATCAAGGATTTTGTACGTGATATAAAGTCCCAACGCCAGAATTCCATATATAAGTCCCTGTTCAATGATTGTTACTGCAAAATTCATGAAACTGCCTCCTACATACCATGTTCTATCTTACTCTGTAATTTCAGAAAAGCTTTCAACCGCCTGTGCTGTCATCTCATCTGAAACTGTAATTCCAAGGTTTTCTGCAACCTTTGTATTTACATAAAGTCCAGGCTCTGTAATTGTTTCAAATGCCATTTCAGAAGCTTTCTTTTCTCCACGCAGCACCTGTGCTGCCATCTTTCCTGTCTGTTTACCAAGCGCAATATAATCGATTCCTTCTGCTGCGAGACAACCAATTTTCACCTGCTCGATTTCACTTCCAAATACTGGAATGTTCTTTTCGTTGGCTTTTTCAAGAATAGTTGGCAAAGAATTTACAACTGTATTGTCTGTCAGATTTGTAATGCAATCGACTTCATTTAATAAATCATCTGCTGCAAGTGGAATATCTGCTGTCGTCGTAATCCCCTTCACTACCAGTTCAAATCCATATTGGTCTACAAGCCCTTCATACTCTTCGATTGCTGAAATAGAGTTTGCTTCACTTGTGGTATACATAATTCCAAGTTTCTTTGCTTCTGGAAGAATCTCGCGAATCATTTTCAATTGCTCTTCTACTGGCAGCTTATCGGATGTTCCTGTGATTTCTCCTACCGGTGTTCCATCTTCCGCTGCTAACTCTGCAATCACTGGATCTGTAATCGCTGTGTAGATAACCGGAATACCTGTATCCATCGCAGCGTTATAAGCACTCTGTGCACTTGGTGTTGTAATTGCACATATAAGATCGACTTTGTCTGATACAAAACTATTGGAAATCTGTCCTGCTGTTCCCATATCTGCTTCTGCATTTTTATATTCAACTGTAAGGTTTTCTCCCTCTATAATACCTTCTTCTTCAAGACCTGCGAGAAATCCTTCTCGGCAGTTGTCTAAAGAACCATGCTTTGCAAATTGTTCAATTCCGATTGTGTACGTTTCTTTTCCAGATGTTTCTTCTGAGGATACGCTTCCGCAACCTGTCAACATTGTTCCTGTCATCACCATTGTCAATAATACTGCTACTACTCTTTTCTTCATAATTTTGTTCTCCTTTTTGTTTGAATTTGCCATGTTCCTGCTGTTAGGAGAGAAAATGTATGATACCAGAATTCTTTTTTTAAAAAAGAAAACCGCCTCAAACTACTCTATAGTTTGAGGCGGTAATAAACTCTATTATCGCGGTACCACTCAAATTGACGAAACGTCCACTTTTCTCATGTACTAACATACATTCCTGATTGATAACGGGTTCGGTTCCCGACGAACTATACTCTCTTTCTAAAATGCCTATCTACTTCAGAAAGATTTCCAGCAGCCCTCGAAAGTCCATTCAACTATCAACTCCATGCAGCAATCTCACCACCTGCCGCTCTCTGTGACTTCGTTCAGATAATTTACTCCTCTTTCTCAACGGTTTCTTTTATTCTTGCTATCACTTTAATTCATCAAAGCACTTTTGTCAATACCTGATTTTATTTTTTTACAACAGGCACTGGTGTCTCATCCTTTGCATCCAGATCCCGAATATATTTCTTGGTATCTTTCACCATCACATTTGAAAGCAATAAGACTGCAATCAAGTTCGGGATTGCCATCAATGCATTTAACGTATCTGCCACAAGCCAAACAAAGTCTAATGCCACAATTGGTGCGATTGCCGCAATCAGCACATACAGCACACGATATGGAATTAAAGCCTTTTTTCCTGCAAAATATTCCATGCAGCGTTCTCCGTAATATGCCCATCCAAGAACTGTGGAATACGCAAATGTCAGGATTCCAAGGGTCAGAATAATAGGACCAATCACCGGAATCTGTCCAAACGCCAAAGACGTAAGCTGACCACCATTCTCTACGGAACTTAAGTTGATGTGTGGATTCTTCATAATGGTCGTCACAAGAACTAACCCTGTCATCAAACATACAACTACTGTATCCCAGAACGTTCCTGTTGATGACACCAGTGCCTGCCTGACAGGATTTCTCGTTCTGGCAGCTGCTGCAGCAATTGGTGCGGAACCAAGACCTGACTCATTGGAAAAAAGTCCTCGCGCAACTCCAAAACGCATAGCCATCATAATTCCAGTTCCGACCAGTCCTCCTGCCGCTGCTCCCGGCGTAAATGCAAGTCTACAGATTGTTCCTATTGCTGGCAACAGATAATCATAATTCATACACAGGATAATCATACAGCCAAGCACATAGAAAATTGCCATAAACGGAACTAATTTTTCACATACACTGGCAATACTCTGAATGCCGCCAAAGATTACGATTGCCGTTAAGATTGCAAGCACAACCCCAACAATAGCTGGTGGGATTCCGAAGTTGGTATTTGCAATTTCTGCAATGGAATTTACTTGCGTGGCACATCCTGTTCCAAAAGCTGCAAATGCTGCAAAAAATGCGAATAACATTGCCAGCCATTTCATATGAAGTCCACGTTCCAACGCGTACATCGCGCCACCCTGCATGCGTCCATCCTCTGTTTTTACACGATATTTTACTGCAATATAGGATTCCGCATACTTTGTGGCAATCCCAAATACACCTGTAAGCCAGCACCAAAGTACTGCCCCTGGACCACCAAGAAAGATTGCTGTTCCAACACCAACAATATTTCCAGTACCTATGGTCGCAGCCAATGCAGTGGTCAATGCTCCAAATTGAGACACTTCACCTTCTGCATCTGGATCTTTCGCAATCGACAACGGAATCCCCTTTGTAATCGTCCATTTCTGGATGCATCCTGTTCGTATGGTCAAATAAATATGTGTACCAAATAGTAAAATGATCATTGGCCATCCCCATACGACACCATTGATCGTTGTGACAGCCGATTGAATACCCTCGAACATCCCAATCCTCCTGCTATGCTTCTAATTCCTTTCTGCAGATGTGTTTGGAAGAGCTACCTTCAGTTTTACAAGCGAATTCCCAGATTTCTGCAGATCATCTTTGTACCTTACGTTCTGGTAACGTTGAATCTGTACCTGAGAAATCCCAAGCTGTGCAGCAACTTGCCTGCCCTCCGCACCATAAGCAAATAGTGTCATTCCGCAGGCATTTCTAAGATTTTCTGCGCTGTACATTGGAAGATTCGCACGTGTAGTATATTTTTTCATCATACGGCTGATGTACATGGTATTTAACGGATTCCCTCGTTTGTTGTAGAATAAATATTCCTGCTTTTCCCGTATGGCAAGGTACTCTTTCAATACCAAAACTGCATCCTCTGGGATATAACACGCCTGCTTTCTCTTTTCAGAATATGCGAAAACGCCATTGTCATATTCCCCAATGTCCTCCACCTTTAGATCCACGATTTCTGTGGACGCAAGGCCTGCGCGGTAAAGCAATACAAGGATGCAATACTCCATCAAGTTCTCTTGCGCTTCCTGTAAAAGCCGGTCAATATGTTCTATCGGAATCATCCTTACAAACTTCTCCTGTTTTGCCACAAGTTTCAAATACGGATAATACTCGTCTTGGAACACATCACCAACCTTATATTTATCCCTATTGTCGCAAATAAATTCTGCGAACGAGTGAAGTTCCCGAAATTTTTTCGCCATTGTCCCAGGCTTCATTTCTCCTTTTTTTACCTTATGCTCCAGATATGCGAAATATTCCTGAATTTCCGAAGCACTGATTAATAAAAAATCCTTTTGAAAATAGTTCATAATTTCTTCAATATCTGTGCGGTAGGAAGCCTTCGAAGTTGCACTTTGAAAATGTGCAATAAAATCCGTCCAAATCTCTTGCTTTGTCATCACCGATGCGTATATGCTTTTCATCTGCCGTCCCCTTCCTTGTTTGCTATCCGCGCAAGCGGAATCCCCCTACAATGTTATCAGTATACTTCATACTATAACATTTTATAGAGGTACAAGCAACTAAAAAAGCTACCACATCCGACAACGGAATCCAAACTTCAGTTTGCACAGTATGTGACAGAGATAAAACAAAAAAAATATTATGTTCAGATAAGAACATATAAAACTGTAACAGCTGATAATGTCACGATCAAGTAAAAGAAAGACATCAGATGGAAGTCATCTGATGTCTTTCTTTGCTTGTATTGCATACACTACACCATATCATATGGAGTAGCCTGATATACATAATAGTTCACCCAGTTTGTATAAAGGTTGTTCGCATGTGATCTCCAGGTCAACAATGGGCGATTCTCTGCACAGTCTCCCGGATAATAATTCTTCGGCATCTCGATTGGAAGTCCTTTGCTAAGATCTCTCTTGTACTCTCCGTCTAATGTTACACGGTCATATTCCGGATGTCCCATGACAAAAATCTGACGTCCTTCTTCTGCCATCGCAAGGAACAATCCTGCTTCTTCTGACTCTGCAAGAACTGTCAATCTTTCTTCTGCACGAATCTTGTCCATTGGAACCTCTGTATGTCTGGAATGTGGTGCGTAGAACACATCATCGAATCCTCGAACCAACGGAATCTTGCGATTCATCACACGGTGTTCGAATACGCCAAATACTTTATGATCCAACTGTACTTTATCAATTCCATAGTGGTAATAAATACCTGCCTGCGCACCCCAGCATAAGTGAAGTGTTGAAGTTACATGTGTCTTTGTCCATTCCATGATTTCCTTCAGCTCTTCCCAATAATCTACCTCTTCAAACGGCATCTGCTCAACTGGCGCACCAGTAATGATAAATCCATCATAATTCTTGTCTTTGATCTCACAGAATTTATGATAGAACTTATTCAGATGACTGGTTGGTGTATTCTTGGATTCATGTGTAGACACTGTAATAAAAGATACATCTACCTGAATCGGTGTATTAGATAAAGAACGTAAAATCTGCAGTTCTGTATCTTCTTTTAATGGCATCAAATTCAACAATCCAATCTTAATTGGACGAATGTCCTGATGGATGGCACGATGTTCATCCATCACGAATATATTCTCACTCTCCAGAATTTCTTTTACTGGAAGGTCATTTTGTACTCGAATCGGCATACATTATTCCCCTTTCTCTTCTGTATGTTCATCCTCAGTCGACCTCTCCTTGTGGATGTGTGTATAGCGGAAACGTCCGTATTCATCCACATAACTCATCGGGTTATAATGTCTAGAATTTGTTGGAAGATTCTTCTTCTCCAACTTATCATTCAACAACATATCAACGATATAATAAATCACTGCAAATGTTGGAACTCCCATTAACATTCCTGCAAATCCAAACAAACCTCCACCAAGCAAAATCGCTACGATTACCCAGAAAGAAGATAATCCTGTAGAGTTCCCAAGAATCTTCGGTCCCAGGATATTTCCATCAAACTGCTGTAAGAGCAGAACAAAGATGATAAAGTATAATCCTTTGATTGGATCATTTACAATAATCAGAATTGCACTCGGAATTGCCCCGATAAATGGTCCAAAGAATGGAATGATATTCGTCACTCCTACGATTACACTAACAAGCACCGTATATGGCATTCGCAAAATGCTCAGACAAATGAAGCAAAGCACACCAATAATTACAGAGTCAATAATCTTTCCAATAATAAATCCACCAAAGATTTCATTACTTTTTGTTGTTAAATGTAAGATCAAATTGGCATGTCTTGAACTGAAGATTGCATATACACTCTTCTTGCACTGGCGTGAAAATGTTTCTCTTCCAAACATAATATAAACAGATATGATCACACCTATCAGCATGTCAAACAACTCGCTGAATACATTCAGTACTCCTTCTGTCAAGTTAGACATCACCTGGTTTACCTGATCCATAAAGTCTGTTCGCAGCCAATTCTGGAACATCGTTGTCCCTTCTTCTAACAATGTTTTCAATACACTTGTTGTTGCACTATCGGAAAACTTAAAGTTATTGATTCGATACATAGTGTAATTCAACTGATTTGGAAGTGTTACCACAAGTGTTTTAATACTGTTATACAATTCTGGAATCAGCAGATTACAAAGTAAAACAATCACTGTAAATAAAAGAATCAAAGAAACTGCAATTCCTGTTCCTCTGGAAATCTTTTTGATTTTCTTCTTGTCACTCATTCGTTCTTCCAAAAATGGAATAAAATATTGATCCACCTTCTTTACCAAAGGTGTCAGCAAATATGCAATGACGCATCCGTAGATTACTGGTTTCAACACATCATACACTTTTGCAAATGTCACCCGGACATTCGTCAATCTTAACAGTGCAAAGTAAAATATAATACTTGCAGCCACAACCAAAAATGCAGTCGCCCCACGATCAAACATCTTTCTTATCTTGGATGTTCCCTGCTTTGCAAATGTTGGTTTCGCACTGTAGTAGGCGTTCTCTTGTTTTTCCGTTGTTTCCGTTACATTTTCTTCTCTCATAACTAAACCTCTTCTTTTCGCAGATAGTTTAATTATACTATTTGCATCATTTTACGTCAACAACACGGACTTCAAAAAGAGGAAGCTTTTCCAAGCTTCCTCTCTTCTTAACACTTTATTTGCATTGACACTTAAATGTTGCACATTCAGTCTGTTCGCTTCGACATGCATTACTTCCTTCAACACTGATTTTTCCAGCGCTGCACTTACAATGATTGTTGTAAGTACATTCCTTCGCTTTGCAATCAATGTTGCTCATTGGAGAAGCCTCTCCAATCACATTTCCACAAGAATGTCCTTTTCTTTCTTCAAAGCTCTTGCAGCTGGTTCCAGATGCATCTTTTGCACGTTCCCCACCCACAGTAACATTATCAAGCGCACAGCAGAAATTTTTGTTGTGCAAACATGTCTGAACCGTACATTTTAATTCTGGCATATTCCTAACCTCCTTCTATTTTCTCAAGGTTAGTATGCCACCGTTCTTACATTTTATTCTGCGTCTTTTACAACTTCTCTGATTGTCTTAGCATCAATTTCTTCTTTGATTGCTGCAACAAATTCTTCGATAGATTTCTGTCCTTCGTCTCCTGCGAAGCGACTTCTTACAGATACGAGACCAGCTTCTTCTTCTTTTGCTCCCACAACAAGCATGTATGGAATCTTGTTCATCTGAGCTTCACGAATCTTGTAACCAATCTTTTCTGCTCTTGTATCGATCTCTGCACGAATTCCAGCTTCATCCAATGCTGCAAGTACTTTCTGTCCATATTCCATGTATTTGTCAGAAATTGGAAGTACTTTTACCTGTACTGGAGATAACCATGTTGGGAATGCTCCTGCAAAGTGTTCGATCAAGATACCGATGAAACGTTCTACAGATCCGAATGCTACACGGTGAATCATAACTGGACGATGTTTTTCTCCATCTGCACCTGTATATTCCAGATCAAATCTCTGTGGCATCTGCATATCAAGCTGGATTGTTCCACACTGCCATGTTCTTCCGATAGAGTCTTCCAAGTGGAAGTCAATCTTAGGACCATAGAATGCTCCGTCTCCTTCGTTTACGATGTAATCTAATCCAAGGTCATCTAATGCTCCTCTTAATCCGTCTGTTGCGATTGCCCAATCTTCATCACTTCCCATGCTGTCTTCTGGACGTGTAGAAAGTTCTACATGATATTTGAATCCAAATAATTTGTATACAGAGTCAATCAATGTTGCAACACCTTTGATTTCATCACGAATCTGTTCTGGTGTCATGAAGATATGTGCATCATCCTGGTTGAAGCATCTTACACGCATCAATCCGTGAAGCTGTCCTGATTTTTCATGACGGTGAACAAGACCAATCTCAGCTGCACGAAGTGGGAGGTCTTTGTATGAATGTGGTTCTGCTTTGTATACAAGCATTCCACCTGGACAGTTCATTGGTTTTACTGCATAGTCTTCTCCATCGATCACTGTTGCATACATGTTATCTTTGTAGTGATCCCAGTGTCCAGAGTTTTCCCAAAGGTGTCTGTTTAAGATGATTGGTGTAGAGATTTCTACATAACCAGCTTTTTTATGGAGTTCTCTCCAGTATTCTAACAATGTGTTCTTAAGAACCATTCCCTTTGGAAGGAAGAATGGGAATCCTGGACCTTCTTCTGTCATCATGAATAATCCAAGTTCTCTTCCTAATTTTCTATGGTCACGTTTTCTTGCTTCTTCCATCATGTGCAGATATTCTTCAAGTTCTGCTTTCTTTGGATATGCTACACCGTAAATTCTTGTGAGCATCTTGTTCTTTTCATTTCCTCTCCAGTATGCGCCAGCAAGGCTTGTCAGTTTGAATGCTTTTACAGCTTTTGTAGACATTAAGTGTGGTCCTGCACAAAGGTCTGTAAATTCTCCCTGGCTGTAGAAACTGATTTCTGCATCTTCTGGAAGATCTTCGATCAATTCTACTTTATATGGTTCTTCTTTTTCTTTGAAATATGCGATTGCATCTTCTCTAGATTTTGTAAATCTTTCTAATGGAAGATTTTCTTTTACGATTTTTTTCATCTCTGCTTCAATCTTTTCAAGATCATCTGCAACAAATGGTGTTTCTCTGTCTAAGTCATAGTAGAATCCATTGTCAATAGATGGTCCAATTGCAAGCTTTGTATCTGGGTACAGACGTTTGATTGCCTGAGCCATGATATGAGATGCTGTATGGTTAAATGCACCTTTTCCATCTTCAGAATCAAAAGTGAGAATTTCTAATTCACTGTCTTTGTCAACCACTGTACGAAGATCTACTACTTCTCCATCCAGTTTTGCAGAAGTCGCTACTCTTGCAAGTCCTTCGCTAATATCTTTTGCGATGTCAATGATTGCCATTTCCTGTGCGTATTCTTTGCAAGATCCGTCTTTCAATGTAATTTTCATAATGCACATTTCCTCTCTTTTCTTAAATTCACTTAACTTTGAACTACCTGTGAAAGTATCTCTTTCAGATAAAATAAAAACGCCCCTTACAGTTTAAAACTGTAAGGGACGAGTATCTCATAACTCGCGGTTCCACCCTGTTTGTAACGGCAAATGCCGAACCACTCATTCATGATGATAACGGAATCACCGGACTGTTTTGCAGTCACTCAGAGGTAGTCTTCAGAAGGTTCCAAAATAAGAAGCTTTCAGCCGCTGGCTTCTCTCTCTGCGATTTCTTTCCCAACTTACTCGTCTCGTCAACGTGTTGTCATATATGTTTTGTATTATAACACTCGAAATTATCTTCCGCAACACTTTTTGTATTTTTTCCCTGAACCACATGGGCATGGATCGTTACGTCCAACTTTTTTCTCTTTACGAACAGTTGTAGATTCTTTCTGTTCTTTGTAAAGTTTCTTTAATTCTTCTTCAGAATAGATTTCTTTCCACTGTGGAAGTTCATATAACCAGTCAGCTTTTGCAGCTACCATGTTCTTATATAACTTTTCTTTATCAAATGCAAGGCTTACAACTGTATCTTCATCCATTGTTTCGATTGGGTTTGCTTCTTTCAAACTTTCATCGATTCCATCAAGGAAACCTACCATTGTAAGAACTTCCTGTCCATATTTTTCAGCTAATTCTTTTACAGTTCCTTTTACTTCTTCGTCTGGATTTGTAAGAAGCTGTTCATAGATTTCTTTTTCAATCTGGAAGTAAGATCCCCAGAACTGCTGAAGCTGTCCTCTGTCTGCGCTTTCGTTATATGCAATATCTCTCCACTGCTCTAATAATGTACGACTCATATTTCTATACTCCTTTGTATGTATTCATTGCAATTTTTGTTTGCCCTTTATATAATATACCTTATCGGACGAAGTCCGTCAATAAAAGAAGTAAAGGATGAATTTATGAAAAATACAAAACGTATTCTGGCAGGTCTTGGTGCGCTCCTGCTTTTTGGTCTTTATCTTGCAGCACTGATCTTTGCACTGATTGATCATCCATTGGCTGGGAAGCTTCTGATGTCTTCCATTCTGGGCACAGTTGTGATTCCATGCATCATCTATGGTTATCTGTTATTCTGCAAAGTTACGAAGAACGACGACGAGGATGAATCCTCTACAGGGAAAATGCAGTAAAGATCCATGCTGCATTTTCTTTTATTATTTCTTCCATCTGCGGATTCTGTCGTTTTTTCCTGCTTTCTTTTCGTTTCAACAAGTACTCTTCCATTTGCATTGTTTCTGGATATTTTCGTTCAATTGTAGGACTCATTTTATAACCTCCGACTTATAATTTCTTCTCGCCTTATTATTATATGAATCCATTCTGAAAATATGATAAAAAAAGAATGCCATCTCTCGACAGCATTCTCTCTATCTTCTTATCTGAAAATAATATCTTCTCTTCCTGGTCCGTTAGAAACCATTGTGATTGGGTATCCAATTTCTTTCTCAACAAATTCGATGTAGTTGCGGCAGTTTTCTGGAAGTTCTTCGTATGTTTTAATTCCACGAATATCACACTTCCATCCTGGAAGAGTCTTCAGTACTGGTTTTGCTTTTTCCAAAAGGTGTGTTGGTGGGAAGTCTGTTGTTACAGTTCCATCAATTTCATATCCAACACATACTGGAATCTCATCCAAGTATCCAAGTACATCTAATACTGTAAACGCTACATCTGTTGTACCCTGTACACGGCATCCGTACTTAGATGCTACACAGTCGAACCATCCCATACGTCTTGGACGACCTGTTGTTGCACCAAATTCTCCGCCGTCTCCACCACGTTTGCGAAGTTCATCTGCTTCTTCTCCGAAGATTTCACTTACAAACGCACCAGCACCTACTGCACTGGAGTATGCCTTACATACTGTGATAACCTGCTTAATTTCATATGGTGGTACACCTGCACCAATTGCACCATAACCTGCCAATGTAGAAGAAGATGTAACCATAGGGTAAATTCCATGGTCTGGATCTTTCAGAGAACCAAGCTGTCCTTCCAAAAGAATATTCTTTCCTTCTTTCATTGCATTGTGAAGGTATAATCCTGTATCGCATACAAATGGTTCTACCATTTTCTTATATTCCTGTAACTCATTGTAGAGATCTTCTGGCTGAATAAGTGGTTTATGATAAAGATGTTCTAACAGTACATTCTTCTGTTCTGCAACACGAACTACTTTTTCTTTCAATAATTCATCATCAAAAAGTTCGCTTACCTGGAAACCAATCTTCGCAAATTTATCTGAATAAAATGGCGCGATTCCAGACTTTGTAGAACCAAAAGACTTTCCTGCAAGTCTTTCTTCTTCATATGCATCAAAGTTTTTGTGGTAAGACATAACGATCTGTGCACGGTCAGATACTAAAATCTTTGGCATCGGAACGTCTCTATCCACGATAGACTGTACTTCTTTGAAAAGTACTGGAATATCGAGTGCTACACCATTTCCAATAATGCTTGTTGTATGATCATAGAACACACCTGATGGTAAGGTATGAAGCGCAAATTTTCCATAGTTATTAATAATTGTATGTCCAGCGTTTGCTCCTCCCTGGAAACGAACAATGATATCTGCCTCCTGTGCGAGCATATCAGTAATTTTGCCTTTTCCCTCGTCGCCCCAGTTAGCGCCTACTACTGCTTTTACCATAGTAATTCCTCCTGTGTCACCTGCGTGACTGCTTATTTCATTAACAGTTTCTCTTAAAACCACTAAAAAGTATACTATATTTTTCTTTCTATGTAAATCTATTTTTTCACCAGTTCTCATGCACTTTTTCAGGAAAAAACCTCGAATTTGTCAAAGAAATAGCCTCTTTTACATCAATGGTGCGATCAATCTTAACACCTGTCCTACAATCTTGGTCTGCAGCGACAGATTCTTCACTTCAATCAATGTCACCTTATGACTTTTCGCCAGTGTCTGTTGGAAATCGCGTTCAATCTTATCAATTTCTGAGTTGTTATAAATAAATGCGCCACACTCAAAGTGTAAGTACAAGCTTCGATAATCCAGATTGATCGTTCCCACCGTTGCCGTATCATCATCTGATACAAACACTTTCGCATGTACAAATCCTGGCGTATATTCATAAATCTGTACGCCTGCCTGAATCAGTTCTTTGTAGTAAGTTTTTGCTACTGCGAATGCATACCATTTGTCCGGAATATGCGGCATGATAATGATAACTTCTACCCCAGACTTTGCAACTCTGGTCAGTGTCGTGATCATCTCGTTATCCAGAATCAAATATGGTGTCATAATGTGCACGTACTTCTTCGCATGATTCAATATATGGAAATATACCTCTTCTCCTACATTTTCATCATCAAATGGACTGTCCGCATATGGAATAATATATCCAAGTTCACGGCGAAATCCTTTTGTTCGCGGTGTCAGATAGCTGCGGTAGTCTTCCGGTCTTCGTTCACCGATGTTCCACATCTGCAAAAACATCATAGTAAAACTTTGCACTGCATCCCCTTTTAACATAACTGCCGTATCTTTCCAGTGACCAAAACGGACTTTCTTGTTAATATATTCGTCACCAATGTTGATTCCTCCGGTAAACCCTACTTTTCCGTCAATCACACAGATTTTTCGATGATCGCGGTTATTCTGAACCGTTGATAAAAATGGAGTCAGTGCGTTCGCCATCTTACACTGGATTCCATACTTTTTCAGCTGTTCCGGATACTTGTATGGAAGCATGGAAATGGCACACATCCCATCGTACATTACACGTACTTCAACTCCTTCTTCTACTTTCTGTCGAAGTACCTTCAGGATAGTATCCCACATATATCCTTTTTCCACGATAAAATATTCCATAAAGATAAATTTCTCTGCTTTTTTCAGTTCTGCAATCAAACACTTGAATTTATGCTCTCCCAGTGGCAGATACTTCACTTGCGTATTGCGATACGTTGGGAATCCCAGGCGATTCGACAGATAATAGGATAATCCTGCGTTGGCCGATTTGCTGGCCCACATCGCATCTACGACTTCCTGGTTCTGTCTCATGTATGGGTCTGTCTCAATTTTTAATTTCGCCAGACGTTTCCGCATAAATGCTGTTCCAGGCTGCATCTGTACAAAAAGATAAAAAATCGTTCCAATGACTGGGAACAATAGTACAAATAAAATCCAGGTCATCTTAAATGCCGGATTCCCTTTTTCATTGATAATATAGATCAAAACAACCGCACTTAATATTTTTAAAAAATTGTAGATAAATGCTCGATACTCTTCCAAATAGAAGGTAGTCGTAACAAAAATTCCTAATTGAAGAATAATCAGCAGCAGAATGATTCCTGCACGGCTGAATACAATTCGAAACAAACCATTTTTCGCTGACTCGGCTGTCTTTGGTGCTTTCATTTTCATGTAGTTGCCTCCTCTTTACGCTTTTGATTACCTTATACAGTTTAACATAAATTTTTTTCTATCTCAACACGTGTTGTACGACACATTTCGCATAATGTCTCACAAGTTTACGGAAATTTTAGAGGATATCCCTTTCTTTTTTCACAAAAAAATATTACAATACAGCTATTAGGGCATTTGCCATACGAAAGGAGAATTTACTTATGTCTAATAAATGGGGAAAAGCATTACTTGGTGCTGCAGTTGCAGGAACAGCACTGGCAGCTGGTGCACTCTACTACACTCGTAAGAAACAGTCCGCTGATGATTGTGACTTTGATTTTGATGATGAATTCGAAGATGAAGACTTCGATTTAGATGAAGATTTAAAACCAGTGGAACGTGAATATGTTTCTTTAACTCCTTCTCCTGCTCCAGAAGCATCCGAAGAAGCTGCTGAGGAAGAGACTGCTGAAGAGGAACCTGTTGTTGAAGATTAAGGTATTTTAGAGAATGTGCCAGCGCACATTCTCTTTTTATTTCCAGCAAGTCACTAGAATTCTGGCTGCTGCCCGAATCTGCTCCTCGGACAGGTTCGCATATCCAAGAAGGATAGTTGGTTTTTCTTCGGTCTTTTGTATGCAGTATTCTGACATCCCATACACGCGAATCTCCTGTTCCCTCGCCCGTTCGATCAGTTCTTCTTCCGTTCGTTCCCCGTGGAAGGTTAATAACAGATGTACGCCCGCATGTTCGCCGGATATGCTGCAAATGTCTGAAATACCTTTTAATTCTTCAATCAATGCATCATGTCTGCTACGGTACATGGCTCTTGTCTTATTCAGATGTCGCTCGTAATACCCCTCTTCTAAAAACCTCTGTACAATCATCTGTCCACCTTTGATACCGTCGTATGTACAAATCCCACCTGTTTCTGATAGGTCACTAGCAATGTCTCCGGCAGCACCAGGTAACTCATTCGGATGGCCGGTGCGATGGATTTTGAAAATGTTCCAAGGTAGATGACTTTCCCATTCATATCATATCCTTGCAATGCCGGAATTGGTTTCCCTTTATAACGGAATTCGCTGTCATAGTCATCTTCAATGATGTAACGCCCTTCTGCTCCATTGGCCCATTTTAGCAGCTCCATACGGCGTTTCAACGGCATAATTACGCCCGTTGGATACTGATGGGATGGTGTCACGTAAGCAATATCTGCATTTGTCTTCTCCAGTTCTGACACTTGCATTCCGCTTTTGTCCACTCCCACAGGAATCGTTGTATATCCCAGTCCTTTTGCCATATGATATGCCTGTTTGTAAGTCGGATCTTCGAACGCAATCTGGTGTTCCACGCCCAAAAGCATCGCCAGAAGCATCAAAAGATAATCACTCCCCGCACCAACAATTACCTGGTCTGGTGTACAATTTACCCCTCTTGCCTGATACAGATAATTACAGATTGCATTGCGGAATCCATATTCTCCCTGCGGATTCCCAGAGCGAAATAATTCCGTTCGATCATCCTGCAAAATGTCTTTTGAAAGCTTTCGCCACGTATTATATGGAAAACTATTCAGGTCAATTCCATTTGGTGTAAAATCATATTTAAACTGATTTTGTTCTTCTGTTGGCTCCACCTGTACAGGCTTTCCTCTAGTTAGATGATACAGTTCCTCAATTTCCGCTACATAAAAGCCACGATATGGCTGCGCTTCTATGTAACCTTCCGACAAAAGCTGTTCATACGCAAGTTCCACCGTACTTCTGCTCACTTCCAAATATCTGGATAATGCTCGTGTTGACGGAAGTTTCTCTCCCTTTTCCAGTCTTCCATTTTGAATTTCCGCTTTTACGTGCGTATAAATCTGTTCATAGAGTGGTGTCTTACTCTCTATTTTCAAATTAATCGTCAGTTCGTTCATCGCTTTCCTCCAGGTTCTTGCTGATTTTCGAAATCCCTGCCAGCAGAAAAGCGGAGGAATCTTACTTCCCCCGCCTCATCATTTCATTTATTTTTTTGGTAATTTGAATGAACTCTTCAATGATACAATTCTGTTAAATACAAGGTTTTCTGGTGTAGAATCCTTAGAATCAATACAGAAGTATCCGTTTCTTACAAACTGGAAGCTGTCGCATCCTTTTGCGTCTGCGAAAGAATCTTCCACGAAGCAGTCTTTCTTAATAATCAATGAATTTGGATTCAAGTTCAGAGAACCATCTTCCTTATTGTATACTCCCTTTTCTTCGTCAATCAGGTTTTCGTAAAGTCTTACTTCTGCCTGTTTTGCATAAGGAGCTGCTACCCAGTGGATTGTTCCTTTTACTTTTCTTCCTGTAAATCCTGTTCCACACTTTGTCTCTGGATCGTAAGTTGCATGAACAACTGTTACGTTACCATCTGCGTCTGTCTCATAGCTTTCACACTTCACAAAGTATGCATTCATAAGACGTACTTCATTTCCAGGGAACAAACGGAAATATTTCTTTGGTGGTTCAATCATAAAGTCATCACGTTCGATATATAATTCGCGACAGAATGGAACTTTACGTTTTCCAAGTTCTGGATTTTCCAAGTTATTGTCTGCATCCAGATATTCTACTTCTCCTTCTGGATAGTTATCAATTACAAGCTTGATTGGATCTAATACAGCCATCATACGTGATTTCTTTAATTTTAAGTCTTCACGAATGCAGTATTCCAACATTGCATAATCTACAGAGCTCTGTGCTTTTGATACACCACACATCTCTACAAAGTTGCGGATAGACTCTGGTGTAAATCCACGTCTGCGGAGTGCTGCGATTGACACAAGTCTTGGATCATCCCATCCATCTACGATGCCGTCCATAACAAGCTTCTTAATGTATCTCTTACCAGTAACAACATTTGTCAGGTACATCTTTGCAAACTCGATCTGGCGTGGTGCTGGATCAAATTCACACTCGCGAACTACCCAGTCATACAATGGTCTGTGATCTTCAAACTCTAATGTACAGATAGAATGTGTAATCTTTTCTACCGCGTCTTCAATTGGATGAGCAAAGTCATACATTGGATAAATGCACCACTTATCTCCAGAATTATGATGTGTCATATGTGCCACACGGTAAATTACTGGGTCACGCATGTTAATATTTGGAGATGACATATCAATCTTTGCACGAAGAACTTTCTCTCCGTCCTTATATTCTCCATTTTTCATTGCTTCAAATAATGTAAGGTTTTCTTCTACAGAACGTTCTCTATATGGACTATTCTTTCCTGGTTCTGTCAAAGTTCCTCTATATGCACGAATCTCATCTGCACTCAAATCACAGACATAAGCTTTTCCTTTTTTAATCAGCTTAATCGCACATTCATACATAACATCAAAGTAATCAGATGCAAAGTATAAGTGATCTTTGAAATCAGCTCCTAACCATGCAACGTCTTCTTTGATAGAATTTACAAATTCCATATCTTCTTTCATTGGGTTTGTATCATCAAATCTCAAATGAAAAGTACCATTATATTTTTTTGCAAGCCCAGAGTTCAAGATAATGGATTTCGCATGTCCAATATGCAGATATCCATTTGGCTCTGGTGGAAATCTTGTACAAACCTCACTGTATACTCCTTCTGCAAGGTCTTTATCAATTTCCTGCTCGATAAAATTTTTAGAAATCATCTCTTCTGCCATGTTTGTCCTCCTCCATAGGTACAAATGTGAATTTCATTTACATTCTGTTCAACATCTTATCATAAATCAGTTTTTGAAACAAGCTTGTTCGTTAGTTTTTCTATTGTTTCGTCTGCGGCATCCATTTTCCCTTCACTGCATAAATGGTTGTCAAGGTTGCACCCACGACAAATGACAATGGATAAACCATAATCAGTCCATATAGTTCTCCAATCTTTGGCACTGCGATCGCAATCCAGAGAATACGGAATACACACAGAGAAAATAAAATAATCAGCATCGGTGGTAATGTTTTTCCTGTTCCTCGTATCGTTCCTGCCATAATATGGATATAAGCTAAGATTGCATAAAACGGACAGAAAAATTTCATCATATAGACGCCACAGTCAATAACCTCTTGAGAAGTTGTAAAGATTCCCATTACCTGTGGTGCAAATAGCATTAACAAAATTCCCGTGCAAATCGTATAGCCAATTCCCATAGCTAAGGATACTTTCATCCCTCGCCGTACGCGGTCATAGCGTTTTCCGCCGATGTTCTGCCCTGTAAATGTTGTTGCCGCCATACTAAAGCTCATAACTGGAAGGAAGTTGAAGCCGTCAATCTTCACATAAGAAGCAAATCCTGCCATTACAATTGTTCCGAAACTGTTGATACTGCTCTGAATAATCACATTTGACAGTGCAATTACAATATTCTGAATTCCTGTCGGAAGTCCGATTTTAATGATTTTGCTCGGAACCCCCGGATAGAACTTAATTTCCTTCGGATAAACCTTGTAACTTTCTTTGCTCTGTATCAAGAATCTAAGAATGAAGATACAGGAAAGTAACTGGCTGATATCTGTCGCAAGTGCGACTCCTACCACTCCCATCTTAAACACAACTACAAACAACAAATCCAGAAAAATATTTGAAATTGCTGCAACCATAAGGTAAATCAAGGAACGTCTGGAATTTCCAACTGCATTGAGAATTCCTGCTGCCATATTGTAAATCACTGAGAATAACATCCCACCAAAATACACTTGCAGATACACAACTGCATCTTGATAAACTTCTGCTGGTGTGCCCATAAGTCGAAGCATGGATGGAATGAGAAAAATCCCAACCACTGTGACAATGCTTCCAGCAACGATTGCAATCGCAAGTGTGGTATGTACTGCTTTCTTTACTCTTTCTTTGTCCTGCGCCCCATAAGCCTGTGCAATGACAACTCCTGCACCTGCAGAAGCTCCTATGCAGAATCCAATCAACAGATTAATCACCGAACCACCACAGCTTACTGCTGCCAGTGCACTACTGCCGATAAATCTCCCTACAATCACAGAATCTACCGTATTATATAATTGCTGAAATAAATTCCCCAAAATCAACGGAATTGAAAAAAACAAGATTTTCTTCCAAATCGATCCTTCCGTCATAGTCGTATCTTTTGCCATTTTCCCTTCCTCATTTCCCTGTTTTGCAAAAAAAAATCTTCTGAGAAACTTCTCAAAAGATCTTTCTTTTCTAAGCTGCCGAGCGGAATCGAACCGCCGACCTCCGCCTTACCAAGGCGACGCTCTA
>CAZPZR010000033.1:0-14724 GCA_964591105.1 uncultured Lachnospiraceae bacterium
GTCAATAAGTTCCTGAGCTTCTGACTCTGTGATTGTTCCATTCTTTAAGTCTCTTTCAATATAAACATCAAGGAATGTAGAGATACGTCCTACAGACATTGCAGCACCATTCTGTGTCTTGATTGCTGCAAGGTATCCGAAGTATAACCACTGTGCAGCTTCTCTAGCATCTTTTGCTGGCTGTGAAATGTCGAAGCCGTAAGCTGCTGCCATTTCTTTCATTCCCTGTAATGCGCGGATCTGATCAGAAACTTCTTCACGAAGACGGTAATCTGTTCCCTTCATACCATGTCTTTCATAACGTTCGAAGTCATATTTTTTCTTTTCAATAAGAAAATCAATACCATAGAGAGCAACTCGACGGTAGTCACCTACGATACGTCCACGTCCGTAAGTATCTGGAAGACCTGTAATGATCTTGTTGTGACGAGCTTTTTTCATCTCTGGTGTGTAAATATCAAATACACCCTGGTTGTGTGTCTTATGATATTTTGTAAAGATTTCAATTAAGTTTTTATTTGGCTCATATCCATAAGTTGTACAAGCTTTTACAGCCATGTTAATACCACCATATGGCATGAATGCTCTTTTTAAAGGTTTGTCAGTCTGAAGACCAACAATCTTTTCATAGTCTTTTAAATCTTCACTGATGTATCCAGCTCCATATGCTGTAAGACTAGATACTACTTCAGTTTCCATATCAAGAACTCCACCTTTTGCACGTTCTTCTTTCTGGAGTTCCTGGAGTTTATCCCATAACTTTACTGTACCTTCTGTTGGATCTGCAAGGAAAGATTCGTCTCCATCATACATTGTGTAGTTTTCCTGAATGAAGTCACGAACATCAATAGATTTTTTCCATTTTCTTCCTGTAAATCCTGCCCACTGTTCAAAATGTGCCATCGCGTTTTTCTCCTTCTTTTTCTCGTTAGTTTCATATTACCGGCACAGTATAACACCTCGTTAAATGAATATCAAGCGAACATTTCTATGTATCTGATTTAGTGCATTCTTACTGAAAAAGTAAAAAAAGAAGGACTTATTGCTAAGTCCTTCCAATCTTTTTCTCTTATTCTCCTGCCTTTTCAACCTGAGCAATTGCTGCTTTCTGCATTGGAATACGGCAGTTTCTGTTGCTTCCAAATTCTACAATCACGTCTGCATCGCTGATGTCAATGATAACACCATAGAATCCGCTTGTTGTAAGAACTGTATCTCCTACCTGCATATCTGCGATCATAGCCTGAACTCTTTTCTGTTCTTTTTTCTGTGGACGGATAAGGAAAAACCAAAATCCACCAAAGATTGCTGCATATACGATAATTAGTATTCCTATACTTGTCCCACCAGACTGAGTTGCTAATGTAAACATAATCTTTCCTCCTAAAATCTAATAAACACTGTTTCTATCATACACAAGAAAACCATTTTCATCAAGCATTTTATACTTTTTTTATAGTTCTTATGCCTTTTTTCCAGTCATACCTGCCAGTTTTGCTTCTTTATATTCTTTGTAGCATCCCTGATCGATAGCATCTCTGATTTCTTCCATCATATGATTGTAGAAATAAAGGTTATGAAGTACGCAAAGTCTCATACCTAACATTTCTTTTGCTTTTAACAAGTGTCTAATATATGCTCTGGAATAAGTACGACAAGCTGGACACTGGCATCCTTCCTCAATCGGTCTTTCATCCAATTCAAATTTGGCATTGAACAGATTGAGTTTTCCCTGATTCGTATACACGTGTCCATGTCGTCCGTTTCGACTTGGATATACGCAGTCAAAGAAATCCACTCCACGGTCAACGGCTTCCAGAATATTCGCTGGCGTTCCAACACCCATCAAATAAGTTGGCTTATCCTCTGGCAGATGTGGCACTACTGCATCTAGAATGCGATACATATCTTCGTGAGATTCTCCTACTGCGAGGCCTCCCACTGCATAGCCATCCAGGTCAAGTTTGGAAATTTCTTGCGCGTGGCGGATACGAATATCTTCGTAAATTCCTCCCTGGTTGATTCCAAATAACATCTGATGTTTATTGATTGTATCTGGGAGACTGTTCAAGCGAGCCATCTCATTCTTACAGCGCACCAGCCATCTTGTTGTACGTGCTACAGATTTTTCAATATAGTCACGATCTGCGACACTAGATGGACATTCATCAAATGCCATTGCAATTGTAGAAGCAAGATTAGACTGAATCTGCATACTTTCTTCTGGTCCCATAAAAATCTTTCTTCCGTCAATATGAGAGTTAAAGTATACGCCCTCTTCCTTAATCTTACGAAGTCCTGCCAAAGAGAACACCTGGAATCCGCCGGAGTCTGTTAAGATTGGTTTATCCCAAACCATAAATTTGTGAAGACCACCCAGTTTTTTCACAACTTCATCTCCAGGACGAACATGAAGATGGTATGTATTAGACAGTTCCACCTGTGTTCCGATTTCCTGCAGATCCGTTGTAGATACTGCACCTTTAATCGCTGCAATCGTACCTACGTTCATAAATACTGGTGTCTCAATATCTCCATGCACTGTGTGCAATCTTCCTCTTTTTGCACGACCATCTTTTTTTAACAATTCATACATGGTCAATTTCTCCATTTCTTTCTTATATTTCTAATAGTAACAAATTACTGGCATTCCCTGCTCGATCAAGTCATATAATTTTGCAGCTTTTTCCTTTGGCATATTGATACAACCATGAGATCCATTGGTTTTGTATCTGCTTCCGCCAAAAGAGGACTGCCAAGTCGCATCGTGGAATCCGATTCCGCCATTAAATGGCATCCAATATGCAACCGGTGTTTCATAAGAATACTCACCGTTTGGCTTCTTTTCTCCACGAAGTGTTGCGTTCTTCGTCTTATAAGTCAGTGAATATGTTCCCTGTGGAGTTGCATTTCCTTTATTCGGATTACCTGTAACAATTGGAGAATCTAAAACTACTTTTCCGTTCTTTGTGAAATACATATGCTGGTTCGTCAAGTCAACTTCTGCATAAGTATCTCCAACGTCAGAATCTCCATGGGATTCCCCGCGCATCACATATTCCGGTTCGCGTTCCACTTCTTTTCCACTCTTAATGTCCTTGATCAGTTGTTCGTATTCTGCATCCTGGTTAATCTTCCATCCGTAATATCCACCCTGAACAGTGACTGTATCACCTCTAGCTGTTTTGAACTTACGGCTTTCACCAAGTGTATTATACTTCTTTGCCAGTTCTTCAATATACTCTTTCACAGCACCCTTGTCAAATGTAACTTTCATCTTATTGTTACACTTCACCCATTCTGCAATCTGTGCTGAATCTACAACTTCTGTCTTCGGACTAAAATCATAAGTAATCTTAGCTCCTAGATAGCTGTTCATCTTCTCAGCAGCTTTTGCTACTTTTTCTGAATCAGATAAAAACTTCGGTTTAATATAACATTCTTTTTCTTCCAGATTCAAGGTGTCCTGACAAGTAGAAACTGCTTCTCTCACTGCCTGATCAAATACATCTTCATCAATCTCTGTTCCAATGACTTCTTCCACTACAACAAACTGTGTATCCTTGAACTCTGGATGCGCATTGACAGATTTCTTCTGATTTTCTTCCTGCATGCAGGCAAGTGTCTCGATCTTAGATGCGAGTGAAGCCTCATCATACTCTACGCCAATCTGTGCTTCTAATTCCTGTTTTTCCCATAAGGAAGTAATCCATAAGAAATTCTTCTGCTGTTTCACAAGTTCCTGCAGCTGTTCGTCGTCTGCAATATATACTGCTGAAATATCTTTTCCCGCAATCTCTTCTGTATCTCCGTCAGATTCCTGCAATGTGAGCACATAATCTTTTACGTGTTCTTTCATCAGTGTATTCACTTTTTTCACACCTTTTCCAGAAACTGCAATTCCATTCACAGAAGTCTGGAACATAAAATGACTTTGGAAATAAAGTGCAAATGCCACATAAATCAGAACCAGTATTCCCAGTGTGATTCCAATTACTTTCAGAATCTTTTTCTTAAGACTTTTCTTCTCTTCAGGCTGTTCCACTTCCTGTTCAATCTCAACTACCGGATGACTTTCATGCTCTTTTGCAACCTGTTCTTTCGCTGCCTGTTCTTTCATTGCTCTTTCTTCCGCAAGCTTCTTCGCTCTTCTGCGCTTTGCAATCTCTGCTCGTTCCGCATCTGTCATCGGAATTCTCTGTTCTCCAGTGGCAACTGGTCTGCGCTTCTTCGTAGAAGCCGTCGTTTTTTTCACTGGTGTCCCATCCGCAGATACTGGACGTTTCGCACGTTCCCCTTCTGGACGTTTTGCTCCCGATGTTGCTGTTGATGGACGCTTTCTCGCAGAACCTTCTGGTCGTTTTCCATCTGCACTCACTGGTCTGCGTTTCTTCGGTGCAACCCCCGCTTCTCTCATTGTACTTTCTGATGTATCTCTTTTACTATGAGCTTTTTTCACAGTACCATCGACCTTATCATGCATCTTCTTTTCTGTATCACTCATATTAGGTATACTCCTTTTCTATATCACACTGCTCTATTATAATATACAAGTTTCCAAATGTATAGCGTAATTTCTTTAAAAAAAATTCACATTTTTGTAACATTTCATTTAACGATTGCAGGTTCCTTTTGCTTCTTATATAATGGGGACATAAGTTTATTCATTAATTTCTGCAGACGAAGGGAGAATATTTTCATGGCAGGCTCAATATATGGCAATTTATTCAAAATCACAACCTGGGGAGAATCTCACGGCGCCGCAATGGGCGTTGTTATTGATGGATGCCCAGCTGGTCTTCCTCTGTCAACAGAAGATATCCAAGATTTTCTCAATCGCCGCAAACCTGGACAAAGCAAATTTTCAACACAGCGACAAGAGTCCGACCAGGCACAGATCCTTTCTGGTGTATTCGATGGAAAAACGACTGGAACGCCAATTTCTATCCTTGTGTACAATGAAGACCAGCGTTCTCGCGACTATCAAAGCCTCAAGAATGTCTATCGTCCCGGTCATGCAGATTACACTTATGATGCCAAATATGGATTCCGTGATTATCGCGGTGGCGGACGTTCTTCCGGACGCGAGACCATCGGCCGCGTTGCCGCCGGTGCAGTCGCATCCAAGATTCTCCGCACATTAGGTATCAGCATTACAACATATACAAAATCGATTGGAAATATTCAGGTTCCTTCCTCAGAATATCATTTTTCTGAGATTTCGGAAAATGTACTTGCCATGCCAAATAATTCCTACGCGAAGAAAGCTTCTGAATTCCTCGAATCTTGTATTACCAATCAAGACTCTTCTGGCGGTATCATCGAGTGTATGGTTCACGGAGTACCTGCTGGTATCGGAGAACCTGTCTTTGAGAGACTTGATGCTGCGCTGGCAAAAGCCGTTATGTCTATCGGCGCAGTGAAAGGAGTCGAGATTGGAGATGGATTTGAATCTGCCCGCACATTTGGCAGTGAACACAACGATGCATTTTCTCACTCCAGCGATGGCAACATTATCAAAGAAACTAACCATGCTGGTGGAATCCTCGGTGGAATCAGCGACGGAAGTCCAATTGTTTTGCGTGTTGCTGTAAAACCAACTCCATCCATTTCTAAGGAACAACAGACCGTGACTTCTAATGGACAAGACACCTTCATCTCCATTACCGGACGCCACGACCCTGTAATTGTACCGCGTGCTGTTGTCGTTGTAGAATCTATGGTTGCACTGACACTTGTAGATTTCTTATTTGCCAATATGTATTCCAAAATGGATGCTATTGTAGATTTTTATAAAAAATAGGATTGAAAAGGGATAGATTGTTTTATGCAATCTATCCCACATTTTTATCATTTATACATTGAAGCATCCACCACCGATAAATTCTCGGAGCAGTGAATTTGTTGGTACATTTTCGCTTCCAATTCCAACAAAATAATCTAAGAACTTCAAAAGTCTCTTGGCCTCTATCCACTCTGGGCAATCTCGGTTCATTCCAAAGAGCTGCGCTTCCACATACGGTTTCAATACCGCAAGTTCGTAAATCAAAGCAGAGTTGAACATCACATCCGCTTCTTCCTGATAAGGGAAAATGTTCTTCTCCTCTCCTCTTCGCACCGATGGCCACATCTGAATTGTTCGCTGTGCAGATGCACCTCTTGTTCGTGCATCGCGGACAATTCTACGAATCAATCGTCCATCCGTTGTTGGAATCCGATTGTGCTCATCAATGTTCAGCTGTGTCAATGCACTAATATAAATCTTAAATTTATTTTCATCTGCCAGTTTTTCTGTCAGTTTTGGATTCAGGCAGTGAATTCCTTCAATCACCAACACATCATTTGGACCAAGTTTCTTCGTCTGACTTCCATATTCTTTCTTTCCAGTCACAAAGTTGAATCTTGGAATTACAACTTCTTTTCCCGCAAGAAGTTCCTGCATCTGTTGATTGAACAGCGAAATGTCCACCGCTTCCAGACATTCAAAGTCATAATCTCCATTTTCGTCTTTCGGATTATCCTCACGCTCGACAAAATAATTGTCTACTGCGATTGGATGTGGTACCAAGCCATTCGCGCGAAGCTGGATAGACAAGCGATGGGAAAATGTAGTCTTCCCTGAAGAAGAGGGACCCGCAATCAACACAAATTTTACATCCGGGTTCTGTGCAATCCTCGTCGCAATCTCTGCAATCTTCTTTTCCTGCAAAGCCTCTTGCACAAGCACTGCTTCATTTACATTACCCTTTGTAATTGTATCATTCAGTGCCGCTACCGTTTCAATTCCCTGCATATCGCCCCATTCTGTGGATTCTTTCAACACATGGAACAACTGATTCTGTGGTTGGAACGGCGGCACAATCTTTGGTTCTGCCTGATCTGGCATCTGAACCACAAATCCTTCATCATATAAATACAACTTAAAATATTTTAAATATCCAGCACTTGGAACCATATACCCATAGAAATAATCTTCAAATTCGTTCATATTATAAATATTCACTTTTGAAACTCTGCGGTATTTGAAAAGTTTTTCTTTATCATGCATTCCATGCTGGCCAAAAAGCGCTACTGCCTCATCTGTATTGATCGTCTTCTTTCCAATCGGGATATCCATGGCAACTAATTCTGTCATTCGTTGTTCTACACGCTCAAGAAATTCCTGACTTAGTCGGACATTTCCCTCAATCGTACAATAGTAACCTTTACTTATAGAATAATGGATTCGTACTTTTTCTACATTGCTCCGTTCTGCCACATCATAAATCGCTTTCACCAAAAGCAGGCTCACACTGCGCTTGTATGTTTTATGTCCAATTTCATCTGCAGTTGTCACAAATCGAATCGTACAATCCGCTTTTAACAACTTATGTAATTCCTGTAGCCTATGATTTACATAGACGAGTACAATATCATTCTCGTACTGATTCTGATATTCTCTTGCGATTTCCAGATAGGCAGTTCCTTCTGGATACTGCTTTTTCTCTGTTCCAATTTGTACATTTACCATCTTTTCCGTCATAAAATGTTCACCCCTTTTGTCTTGAAGTTTCACCTATTTCTTTAAATCACAACAAATGGATGACTGATTGGCTCCGTGAGAACTTCTATTTTCTCACACTGCGTTGTTAAATATGTCTTCATATCTTCCACAAAGACATGTTCAATCCCGTAATGTCCTGCATCAATGATTGCCATCCCTTGTGCGACTGCATCAATTCCTTCGTGGTGACCAATATCTCCAGTCACAAGCACATCCGCCTGTTTTTCCAATGCAGCACCTATCATACTCTTTCCAGAACCTGGAGAAATTGCAATTCGTTGTACGGGCATTTCCAAGTTTCCAAACACCTTCACACTCTGTAATCCAAAGGCCTCTTTCACAAAATTTGCACATTCTCGCAGGGTCTGCTTCTGCGAAAGATTGGCAACTCGGCCAACACCTTCCAATCCTTCCTTGCTCTCTCCCGTCACTTCCAAAACTTCTGCTTCTTCTAACTCTATCTTCTCTCCTGCCAGTGCTGACATTCCCATCACATCATAATTCGTATGCATTGCATAATAAGATATGTCATTCTGTATCAGTTTCAGAAGTCGTCTTCCGATAAAATCCTGATTATTGATTTTCTTCATTCCCGAAAAAATGAGTGGATGATGCGTAATGAGTAAATCCACACCTGCTGCCACCGCCGCATCAATCACTTGATCTGTCGCATCCAACGCAAGATAAATCTTCTTCACTTCTTTGTCATCTCTTCCTACAAGAAGTCCAACATTATCCCATTCCAACGCGTAGCTTCTGGAATATCTATTTTCAATTTTTTCCATTACTTCCTTGCAAAGCATGATTCATCCTCCTGTCTCTTATGCAAAATGTGTCAACGCCTGTTTCACAAGTTCCAAATCCGCAGACACTTCCTGCGCACGTTCTCTTGCACTCACACTGCCTTCCATACGCTTAGCCAGCTGACTTAAAATGCTTTCCTTCACACTCTGCTCGCGACGAAGATATTTTTCCAAAACCGGATGACGATTTTCCAACAATTTTTTCCCGTATATGTATTCATAACGTTCATATGGTTCCGGTTCCCCATGCACCACTTTCATCATTGGATAAAATTTTCCATCTTCTTCTACCATATCCTCAGCAATGATTTTCCACTGATTCTTGCACAAATACTTGCGTACTTTTGCAATTTCTGACTGTGGCTGTAAGATACATTCTGTCAATGTGTCAGTCACTGCTTTGCTGTCACTTAAAATTTTGATTACCAATGCGCCACCCATTCCAGCGGCAATCATAGTATCAACCTCTCCTGGCTCCACATTTTTCAGTCCATCAGAAAGTCGAGTCTCAATCTGTCCCTTCAGACCATATCCGATGATATGCATTCTCGCACGTTCCAACGGTCCACGATTCACATCCAACGCAATAACCTTCGATGCTATATTATTTTTCACCAAATAAATTGGTACATATCCATGATCAGTTCCAATATCTGCAACAGAGGCGCCCTCTGTCACAAGACTTGCAACTGCGTAAAGTCTCTTTGATAGTTCCATAGGCGCCTCTTTCTTAATCCAAATAATCTCTCAGTTTTCTGCTGCGGCTTGGATGACGAAGCTTGCGAAGTGCCTTTGCTTCAATCTGACGAATACGTTCACGTGTAACGTCAAACTCTTTTCCTACTTCTTCCAAAGTTCTTGCACGTCCATCATTCATACCAAAACGCAATCTTAATACTTTCTGTTCTCTCTCTGTTAATGTATCAAGAACTTCATCTAACTGTTCTTTCAACAGTGTCTGTGCTGCTGCTTCTGCAGGTACTGGCACATTATCATCCTGAATAAAGTCGCCAAGATGACTATCTTCTTCTTCTCCGATTGGTGTTTCCAAAGAAACTGGTTCCTGAGAAATCTTGAGAATTTCTCTTACACGATCTACTGGCATGTCCAATTCTTCTGCAATTTCTTCTGGAGATGGTTCACGACCAAGTTCCTGCAGAAGCTGTCTGGATACACGAATCAGTTTGTTGATTGTTTCCACCATATGAACTGGAATACGGATTGTTCTTGCCTGGTCAGCAATCGCTCTTGTGATTGCCTGACGAATCCACCAAGTTGCATAAGTACTGAACTTAAATCCCTTCTGGTAATCGAATTTTTCTACAGCCTTGATCAAACCAAGGTTTCCTTCCTGAATCAAATCCAGGAATAACATTCCACGTCCTACATATCTCTTTGCAATACTAACTACAAGACGTAAGTTTGCTTCTGCAAGACGTTTCTTCGCTTCTTCATCTCCCTCAGCCATACGTCTGGCAAGTTCAACTTCTTCATCTGCTGTCAGAAGTGGAACTTTACCAATTTCCTTCAAATACATACGTACTGGGTCTTCAATACTAATTCCATCTGGTACCGTCAAGTCCAGTTTTTCCATATCTACTTCGTCTTCTTCAGATAAGATAATATCATCATCTGGAATATCATCTGCATCTGTACTGATACGAAGAACATCAATTCCCTGTCCTTCCAAGAATTCAAATACTTTATCCATCTGCTCAGAATTCAGTTCCATATCACGAAAGAAATCGTTGATTTCCTGAATCTCCAGCACGTTCTTTTTCTTTTTGGCAAATGCGACCAACTCTTTAATCTTTTCTTCAAATTTCGCCATGTTTTCTTCCATGTCGTGTCCATCCTCTCATTGCTTGTTTATATTTTATCCTTAATTAATGGAAATATGCAGTTTCTGAAGATCCTGCAATTCCCTTTTTGCGGCCATCAATCGCTGTAATCCTGCGATATCTGTTGGGTCCAGATGTTTGGTTGCATCTTCGATGCTGTGATTTTTCACACGAATGATGGTCTCTTTCAGTGCTTTTTCCTGCTCCTGAAGTGTTGTCAACTTCTTAATCTTTGTATGGAACAGGCTCGCCACTTCCCGATGCTCCTCTTCATCTGTAAAATAATTCATAATCTTTGCCGGATTTGGCTCTCCAGCCTCATACTGTTCATACAGAAGTGTCGCAACGGTTTTATATAAATCTCCAGTGAAATCCTCTGGAGTTATATACTTTTGAATCTGACGGAAAATATTCTCGTCTTCAATCAGCCAGGTAAGAAGAATCTTCTGTGAAATCTCCATCCCGTCTTCTTTCTCACGGTTCTGTGTACTCTTTGGTCTTGTTACTGGTTTCGCAAGTCCCGTCTGAACCGCCATCTTAGATACCAGTCTGCGTAGTTCCTCATATCCCACATGATATGCACCCGCAACTGCTTCAATATAGTTGTTACGTTCAATCTCTTCTTCGAATTCTGTCAGACGCTTTGCGGTCTCTTTCATAAAATCCGTCTTTCCTTCCGGAGATGTCATATCATAATTTCTCTCCAGAACTTCCAAACTGAACATAAATCCATTTCTCGCCTTGCTGATTCGTTCTTCGAATGCCTCTGCACCCAGATTTTTTATAAATTCATCCGGATCTTTATAAGGTTCCATTCGAATAATCTTCGCTGTAATCCCGGCTTCTTTCAAAATTGGAACTGCACGAAGCGCTGCCTTCGTTCCAGCCTCATCGCTGTCATATGTAAGGTAAACTTCATTCACGTATCGCTTGATCAGTGATGCGTGTCCCGATGTCAAAGAAGTACCAAGCGATGCAACTGCATTGGTAAATCCTGCCTGATGCAGCGAAATCACATCCATGTAGCCTTCACAAAGGAGAAAATACGGTTTTCGTGATGTTCTTGCACGATTCAATCCGTACAAATTGCGGCTCTTATCAAATACTATCGTCTCTGGAGAATTCAAATACTTTGGTTTTGCATCTCCCATAACACGTCCGCCAAATCCAATCACTCGGTTATTCACATCCATAATTGGGAACATAACACGATTCCAGAACTTGTCATAGACTCCATTACGTTCATCTACACTAATCAGTCCTGCTTTTGCCAGCAGTTCATCTTTATAACCCTTTGATTTCAAATACCGATACAGATCATCACTGTACTTATTCGAATATCCAAGTCCAAATGCTTTGATCGTATCGTCATCAAGTGCACGATTTTTCAAATATTTTAACGCTACTTCCCCTTGTGGATTCTTTAACTGCACATAATAGTATTGTGCCGCTAACTTATTGATTTCCAAAAGAACATTTTTCAAATCCGCACGCTCTTTTGCTTCTTTGGAATACTCCATCTCCGGAAGTTCAACACCTGCACGATCTGCAAGTACCTTCAACGCTTCCAAAAAACTGAAGTTTTCATATTCCATAAGAAATGTAAATACATTCCCTCCTGCTCCGCATCCAAAACAATAATACATCTGCTTTTGTCTGCTTACAGAAAAAGAAGGAGATTTTTCATTATGAAATGGGCACAATCCGAAATAGGAACTCCCCTTTTTCTGAAGACGTACATATCCGGATATTACATCCACAATATCATTTTTCGATCTCACTTCTTCTATCAGTTCGTCTGAATAATACATGTATCATTTCGTCCTTTTCTAATCTCCAGAACCTTCCTTGCGACTCTGGTCAGATACTCTAAATAACTCTCTCACTTTAATATTCGACAAAACTGTCCGATTTCCTTTTAAATTTTCCAAGATTTTGGAACAAAAAAATCTTGAAATGTCTGAACTGCATAATTGTCTGTCATTCCTGCAATATAATCACAGACGATTCTTTCATCCGACGCCCCCTTTTCTTTCAACATCTCATAGAATTCCATCGGAAGTGCCTCCATATGCTTCAAATAATATTCATAAAGATTGGTGATCATCTTAATCGCCTTCTCTTCTTCTCCCTTGGCAACCGGATTCTTATATACATGTTCAAACATAAATTCTCGAAGCCCTTTTGTTGCACGTTCTATACGTTCTGACATTCGAATCTCCGGCTCATTCATACTATGGGTGATTACATCATGAATCATCGTATTTAATCTCATCCGTGATGTAGTTCCAAGCACTTTCGTAAATTCTTCCGGAATATCCTCCGGCTTCAAAATTCCTCCACGAATCGCATCATCAATATCGTGATTAATATATGCCATCTTATCTGACAGTCGAACAATCTGTCCTTCTAGTGTCTGTGGTTTCCCACTGGACTTGTGATTCAAAATCCCATCAATTACTTCCCAGGTCAGATTCAGTCCACGTCCGTCCTTCTCCAAAAATTCCACCACACGCACACTTTGAATATTATGTTGGAACCCAGATGGATTTACCTGATTCAATGCACGTTCTCCGGAATGACCAAATGGCGTATGTCCCAGGTCATGCCCAAGTGCAATCGCCTCTACCAAATCTTCATTCAACCGCAACGCTTTCGCAATGGTTCGCGCATTCTGAGAAACTTCCAATGTGTGTGTCAATCTTGTACGATAGTGATCTCCACTTGGGAGCAAGAATACTTGTGTCTTTTGTTTGAGTCTTCGGAAGGATTTGCAATGCAAAATTCGGTCTCGATCCCTCTGAAAAACTGGGCGAATATCACATTGTGCTTCTTCTCGTTTGCGTCCTTTTGAGTCAACGCTTTTTGCTGCATAAGGACTTAAATACTCTAGTTCTCTTTGTTCCATCTGTTCCCGAATCGTCTTACATGTTTCCACCATCGCTTTTCCCTCCTGTTTTATTTCACCTACTACTTTCTTACATTATATACTATATTTTTCAAAATAGTGCTATAATCTGTGACAAGGGAGGGATTTTTATGTCAGACCATACATCGACACAAAATCAGATCACAGAAGGTGTCATTTGGAAACAAATCTTAATATTTTTCTTTCCGATTGTTGTCGGAACCTTATTTCAACAACTTTACAATACTGTCGATGCTGTCATTGTAGGACGTTTCGTCGGAAAAGAAGCTCTTGCCAGCGTTGGCGGCTCTGCTTCCGTAATTTCTTATCAGGTAATTATGATTTTCACCGGTCTTGCTTCTGGTGCATCCGTTATCATCTCGCAATGTTACGGTGCCAAGGATTCTGAACGATTAGACCGAGGAATCCATACTGCATTTGCATTTTCTATTCTAGCCAGTATCGGAATCAGTATCTTAGGATGGTTCCTCACACCATGGCTTTTGACAATTATGAAAACTCCTGCGGATATTCTTCAGGATTCCATCCTTTATCTCAGGATTTTTTTCCTTGGGATTATCTCTACGTTGATTTATAACATGGGTTCAAGTATTATGCGTGCAATCGGAGATTCCAAGCGCCCGCTGTACTACTTGATTGTCTGTTGTTTTGCAAATATTTTTCTGGATTTATTATTTGTTGTTGTATTTAAAATGGGAATTTCTGGTGCAGCAATTGCCACAGTAATTGCACAAACAATCAGTGCCGCTCTTGTAATCCATGCACTCTGCACTTCGTATGATGATTTAAAATTGAATCTACGTAAGCTATCCATAGATTTGCGAGTTTTAAAATCAGAGCTTCGCATCGGATTACCTGCAAGTCTCCAGTCTTGCATGTATGGGCTTACAAATATTATTATTCAGACAGCAGTCAACGGATTTGGTACGGATACTACTGCCGCTTGGGGCGCTTTTGGAAAAATGGATTCCATCTTTTGGGCAGTTAGCGGAGCATTCGGAATTACAATCAGCACATTTGCCGGGCAAAATTATGGTGCAGGAAAGCAACAGCGTGTTTACAAAAGCTTACGCATCTGTCTGCTTCTCTCCTTGCTGATTAATGGAAGTATTCTCGTGTTCATGATGCTTTTTGCAGAACCACTTTTCACATTGTTCACCGGAGATGCAGCGGTGATTCAGATTGGCGTCTATATGCTGCTTCACATTGTACCGAGCTATCTGATTTATATTTTTGTTGAAATATTCACTGGAGTGCTACGAGGAATTGGAGACGTATTCGTTCCAACGATTATTACGATTTTCGGAATCTGCGGTGTGCGCCTTCCTTGGATTTTGATTATGACAAGTATCCGCAATGAGCTCTGGGTTATATTGGTAAGTTATCCACTTGCCTGGGCCGCAACTGCATTATTGCTTGTGCCATATTATTTTTATCGCAAGGGAAAATTGATCAGAATTGTATAAAGACATAAAGAAAAAGCAGTGTATACACACTGCTTTTTCTTTATTCCAAATGCGGAAGACGGGACTTGAACCCGTACGCAAGTAACATGCACAAGATCCTTAGTCTTGCTCGTCTGCCAATTCCGACACTTCCGCGAGAACA
>CAZPZR010000033.1:14824-19829 GCA_964591105.1 uncultured Lachnospiraceae bacterium
TAGTCTTGCTCGTCTGCCAATTCCGACACTTCCGCGAGAACATTAATTATTATACTCATGTCCTTCTTCTTTGTCAATAGTTTTTAATAACTTTTTCCATTTTTCAGCAATTCTTTTTTGATATATGCAAAGGTCTTTTCTTCTCCCTGCTCAGCCAACATCTTCAACAATTCATGAAGCAGTTCTGCAGTCGCTGGATGAATCATCTTTCCAAGTTTCGCTGCACCTTTTTCATAATATGCTAATGGATAAGTATCCTGATATTTTTCCCCACAATAAGTTTTTGATGCTGCAATACGATCCATAAACATCTCGATTACATAACGCATTGGCATCTTCAATCCTACAATCCCTTCTTCTGGTTTCATACTATAATCAATCCAGTACTCATAATGGTGCTTATTCCGTCCCTTATGATGCAGCCAAGCAACTGAATACCCTGTTGCCTCTCGCTCTGCATTATTCGGACTTCTGGTTCCCTGATAATATTTGCATCCCACCAAAAATTCCGTTGGAGAATACTTGGACATATCATGTAAAATTCCCTGTCTATATAGTCCAACTTTAAAACAATTTCTCATAACCAACATCTTATGATGATTAATCGTCCGCAAATGTTCCAGCGCCTTCATACTACTCTCTCCGTTCCTTCTTCTTAATTCCCCAATTTCCGCTCAATTATCGACTAAAATATAACACTTATTCCATATAATATCAACAGATGAATTGGATAAAAAGCATAAAAGAAATATTTCATGCTTCTTCCTTTTTCTCCATGATAATTCACCAAAAGCAACGTTGCCAGCGCACCAAAACTCTGAATCTTTCCCCACAGAAGATTCCAACATGCACCCACCAGCATTTTCTCTGCCTTCTGCTCTCGCAGGAAATAGTAAATTGCGATCAACAGGATTCCCTTATATCCATAATCTACAGACAATGTATTTGCAAGCCACATCGTCAACAAAACACACAGAAGCTTCTTCTCCGTTTCGCGGTATTTTTCCAAATAATACAACATCCCTACGCCCAAGAACAATGTAAAAAATACATTTTGATACTCAATATCCAACACATTTCCTCGAAAAGCTAAATCATATGGTATCTCTGATATACACGCAAACACTCCTAATCGCAGCAGATATTTCTCAATATTTCTTGTATGAAAATACCCCTCCACAAGGAGAAAACAAAAAATGGGAAATGCAATTCTTCCAACATATCGAAGCCACAGCACCTGTGGAAATAAAATCGCCCCTACATGGTCTATCGTCATTGTAATGATTGCTATACATTTTAATTGAAATGAGCTCAATTCCACGCTAAACTCCTTCTGTCAACACAACGATTGTTCTTGGTTTCATTTTCATTGTTTTCTTTCTTGGCATTTTTCTTGGAACTGGAAGGATTCCTTCTTCTGTAGATGCAATCAATCTCCACCCTCTCTGTTCCGAAAGATTTGGCAACGCCAATTCATGCTCTAACCAGTGCATATTGCAGGCAATATAGCATGAGTGACCATTCGGCTTCTCATGTAAGATTCCAAGCTGTCTGCTTGTTCGTTCTTCCTGCACCTTCCATCCTTCCACTCCATGGAAAGACACCTTAAGTTCTGAGACATTTCCACGCAAAGCCATCTGCTCTTTTCGAATTCGAATCAACATCTTTACAAATTCAAAAAGATCTTTTTCTTCAGAAAGTTTTTCCCAATTTAACCACCCTGTTTCATTGTCTTGACAATACACATTATTATTCCCCATCTGTGTATTTGCAAATTCATCTCCGGCCAATATACATGGAGTTCCTTCAGAAAGCAGCAATAAGATCAATGCATTATACATCTGTCTCTTTCGAAGCATCTTCACTTCTTCCGCTTCTGTCTCTCCCTCTTCTCCACAGTTCCAGCTAAAATTCTCGTCAATACCATCTCGATTTTCTTCCAGATTTTCTTCGTTGTGTTTCGCATTATATGACACCAAATCATATAACGTAAAACCACTATGGGTTGTTATAAAATTAAAACTATGCACAGGAACATGTCGCAACCAGAATCGAACACCTGGAATCATGCCCTCGTCTCCCTTCAGAAATCTTCTCATATCATTCTGAAAGTCTGTCTGATAATACAAAATTTTTGTTGTTTGAAGTACAGGATCTGATAACGCCAAATCCATCGGTGCAACTGTTGGATTTAGTAAAAAACCATCCACATGATATTCCATTCGATAATAACGAAGACAGTCCACCATCATTGTCTTCGGTGCTGTATCAGAGAACGCCATCTGAAGTACAACTTCAATTCCTGCCTCATGGCAGGCCTGAATCATCTTTTTCAAAGACTTTGGCCCATCTCCATTTGCAGAATATCCATTCTTCGGTGCAAAATAATATGCATCCCCGTAGCCCCAGTAATTACATTTTTTCCCTGTTTCTTCAAAATCGTAAATCATCATGCACTGAATCTGATTCACACCTAATTCTAAAAGATACGGAATCTTTTCTATCACGCCTTCAAATGTCCCATTGTGGCACACTCCGGAATGAGGATTCTTTGTAAATCCACGTACATGAAGACTGTAAGCTACTACTTCACACTGTGGAATCTGCAGTGGTGCATCCTCACTCCACTCGAACGTTGGAACCGTGAGTTTTCCACGTATTTCATGCTTTTGCGCAGTGTTTTCCACACCCCAGACTTCTCTTCCTGCCAGTGTTTTCACATAAGGATCCACAACAATCTGTCCATCTACTCGGTAATTATATTCGTACTGATCTGGCTCTATTCCTTCCAACGCAATCACCCAGATTGAACCTTCCTGCTTCTCCATCTCATATTCTACAGATACCTTTGCCTCACCTGCTTGGTACAAGAGGAGACTGCATGATTTTCCTTTTGGTACGGATATCGAAAAATTTATTCGATTTTCTTGTATCGTTGTTCCAAGCGGTAGCGGAACACCCTGCACGTTTTTCATCGCCTGACCCCTTTCTGATTATTGCCAGCCGTCTACACCATACATTTCTACATTGTCCTGATTAATCATAAACACATCTTCGTATGTTTCTTTTTCATAATCATCTCCATGGAGAATTGCCATTGCAATTTCTGCCGCTTCTTTTCCCATATTAATTGGAGACTGTGCTGCCGTTCCAGCAATCTGGTTTCCTTTTTTCACCAGTTCTTTCTTAATATCTGGGGAGCCATCCACTCCGTAGATGATCACATCTTTCATTCCATTTACATTTGCAGCTGTCTTAGCACCTACTGCCAGCTGGTCATTCCCACACATGATAGCAACAATATCTGGATTTTTCTCAACTATTTTTTCTGCTTCATCCAATGCACGTTCAAATTCGCCGCCAGTATCTGCTCTCGCAACAACTTCGAATCCTTTTTCTGCTTTTGAAATCGCCTTTTCAAATCCAGTAATTCTATCATTGATTGAATTCTGTGTTGGACACTCTAAAATTGCAATCTTTCCACCTTCCGGGCATTTTTCAATCAAATCTTCCCCACACAGATATCCTGCTGTATAATTGTCTGAACCAATATACGCATCTACGTAATCCATCTCTTTCACCTGTGTATCCACATTGATAATATAAACCCCAGCTTCTTTTAACATCTCCAACGCTGGTGTAATCTTTTCCCAATCCACTGGTGTCAATAAAATTGCATCAATTCCTGCTTCAATCATTTCCTGAATCTGTTCAATCTGAAGTTCTGAATCTGTCTCCGGGTCTTTTGTCATTAAACGAATTCCATGTTCACTCAATTCATCTCTTGCTGCATCTTCCAAAGTAATAAAATATGGATTTTCCATATCAATTCCTGAAAATCCTATCATATATTCTTTATTTTCTTCTGTTTCCTTTTCTTCCTCTTCACTGGAAACTGCGTTATCTTCTGGCGCTCCCACACTCTTCTTGCATGCGGTCATTCCAAGCACACAGATTAACAACATCAATATTATACTTAACACTCTATATTTCTTCATAAAAAATTTCCTCCTCACACATAGGAACATTTTACATCATTTTTTCATATTTGACTACTACTTGCTTGCTTTTTAAAATCACCTTTGGTACACTGACACTAGATGATTTAATTTAAGAAAAGGAGAACAAAACATGGCTGAACAGAACAATTATACAGATGAGGTTATCACTGTAACACTTACTCTCGATAATGATGAAGTTGTTGAATGCGTAGTTCTTACTACATATACAGCTAACGAACAGGAATATATCGCACTTCTTCCATTGGATGAAAATGGCGATAGCACAGACGGAGATGTATATCTCTACCGTTACGCTGTAGTTGATGGCGAACCAACACTTGCAAATATCGAGGATGACGACGAATACGAAATCGCTGCTGACGCATTCGATGAATGGATGGACGAGCAGGAATTCATGGAATTATCTGACGACGAATAATTCATTTACAAAGCGGGAAGGATTCAGATCCTTTCCGTTTTTTTCTTTTACATACGTAATCGTAAGTTTTTTCTTTGCTCTCGTCATTGCTACGTAAAACAATCTTCTCTCTTCTTCAATTTCTTCGATAATCTTAGCTTTTTTATACGGTGTAACTCCTTCATTTGCCGCTATGACAAACACCGTATCAAATTCCAAACCTTTTGCTCCATGCATGGTAATTAGATGAATGCCTTCTTCCACGCGTCCGCGCATTTGGCGCACTTTCAGCATCTTTTTGTAATTTTCTACATGCTCGAACCATTCTGGAATCGTCTCAAAATCCTTGGAACGCTCTTGAATCTCATCCAGCGTTTCCTTGATTTCTCCATAATTCAGCTGACGATATTGTGCATATTCTTTCAAAAACGTATCATAGCCCATGCTCTTGCGAATATATTGGATTGCTGCAAATGGTGTCTTATTTTCAATCATCTTCATATCCCATTCTAGTTGATCAATTCGATCCTGCATCCATTCCTTATCACAATAGAAATTACGCAATGATTCATAGGATACTTTTCCT
>CAZPZR010000034.1:0-19347 GCA_964591105.1 uncultured Lachnospiraceae bacterium
AAGGAATTCGATTATCAGAGGTATCTGAAGGTGTCTATTTTTTAAATGCTGCACCACTGAACTTATCAGGTGCGGACGGTTCGCCATGCAGAGCAATATTGATAGATACCGATAGATAAATTGCGATGTTAGCGGTTTGTGCTTCTCCGTATGATGAGAAAGCAATTGCCAATATGATTACGAACGGAGAGAGGGTGAAGAAGATGATCTTAGTAAATACTGATTACATCAGCGGAAAAGAACTGGAAATGTTAGGAATGGTAAAAGGAAGTACCATTCAATCAAAAAATCTTGGCAAAGATATTACGCAAGGTTTAAAAACACTGGTAGGCGGAGAATTAACCGCTTATACGGAGATGATGAATGATGCAAGGGCATTAGCAACAAAAAGAATGGTTGCAGAAGCAGAAGAAATGGGAGCAGATGCAATTGTGAACATTCGTTATACATCATCAGCTGTGATGCAAGGAGCAGCAGAAGTAATCGCCTATGGTACTGCGGTTAAATTTGTTTCGAAAGAATAAAATGTGGAGAAAACACGACACCTATCAGCTTGGTAGGTGTTTTTTTTGTGCTGAGACAGGTTGAAGAAGGACACATGTCATGATACAATACATAGGAAACTATCTTTTGCCTGGAGGGGGAATATTATGGAAAGAGAAAAGGTTTCTGTATTGATCAAAAAAAGTGCGTTGATTTTTGATAAGTATGTGAATCAGTTGCTTACACCATATCAGCTGACAAACAGTCAATTCCGCATTTTGATGATTTTATACAAGGCACCAGCCTATTCGGTCAGACAGGTAGATATTGAATCTGCGTTTTCCATGACGAATCCGACAGTTACAGGTTTGATTCAGAAGCTTGAGAAAAATGGGCTTGTAAAACGGGTGGAGAATCCGAAGGATAAACGTAGTAAGCTACTTGCACTAACGGAACAGGCAGAGAGCAGAAGAACAGAATTTATTGCCTTGGCGGATTCCATAGAAAGGGAAATGACAAATGGATTGTCTGAAACGGAAGTGGAATTGCTGGCAGAATTATTAACAAAAGTAAATGAAAAACATAACAATGGAGGTACCGTATGAGTAAAGCGTATGAATTTTTGAAAGAATGTGGAGTGTTTTATGTATTGACAATTAATGGAGATTATCCGGCAGGAAGACCATTTGGTGCGGTAATGGAAGTCGGTGATGATCTGTATTTGTCTACGAATGATTTTAACCAGGCTCATAAGCAGATGAGAGAAAATAGTCATATTCAGATTCTTGCGAAGAAGCCACAGGGACGTGAATGGATCCGCATCACAGGACTTGCAAGTGAATGTAATGATCCAGAATTAAAACAGAAAATGTATGAAGAAACTCCAATTTTGAAGAAACATCATGATTCCGCAGAAGCAGAACATTTCTTGATGTTTAAGGTAACAGTAGAAAATGTTGAGATAAAATAGAGGAGGTAATGAGTATGGCAGACATCAACAGACTTGGTCTTGGCACCATGGGAATGCGATTGAGCAATAAAGAGACATCGATAAAAACGATTCACACAGCACTGGATTCAGGAATCACATTGTTTAATACAGGTGCATTTTATAATGGCGGTGAAAGTGAGATGGTTACAGGAGAAGCGTTGAAAGAAATTTCGCGTGATCAATACTTTTTATCTGTGAAATTTGGTGTTTTGCCACAGCCGGGTGGAGGAATCTATGGTCTTGATAACAATCCATTTCATGTAAAAGCACATTTGGCAAATTCTCTTCATCGCCTGGGCTTAGAATATGTGGATCTCTACCAGCCGGCAAGACAGGATACAGAGATACCAGTGGAAGAAGTAGTTGGTGCGATTGCAGAGCAGGTAGAAGCAGGATATGTGCGTCATATTGGCCTTTCCATGGTAGATGCGGAAACGCTTCGCCGTGCATACAAGGTGCATCCAATTCACACTGTTGAGATGTCATATTCTCTTATGGATCGCAGCATCGAAAAAGAACTTGTCGAAACTGCAAAAGAGCTTGGTGTTAAGGTGCTGGCATTTGGAACCGTAGGACATGGATTGCTGACAGACAAGGGACATGAAATGACACCTCCATTTGTTCAGGAGTTAAGAAAAATTGCAGACGAAAAGGGTGTAACACTTTCACAGCTTGCGCTTGCCTGGTCATTGGCGAAATATGATCATGTACAGAGTCTCATTGGAACAACGAATCCAGAACATCTCATGAGTGCAATGGATGCTTTGAAGATTGAACTTACGGATGAGGACATTGCTCGAATGGAGGCTGCATGTCCTGCAGATAAAATTAATGGAAGACGTATGCGCAATTTCGTTTTCACAAATGGTCACATGTCTTTAGCTGAGGAATAAAGGAGATGAAATATGAGTAGAGACGAACTTGAATTTTATCCGAAACATCCATCGGGAGCGAAAACACATCGTATAGAAACTACTGCGATGCAGATGCTTGAGCAGGACGAACCATTTCAAGTGAAAAATCTTTATGATGAGTTTAAAGAAAATGCAGAAACTTTTTTTGCAAAATATGTGGATAAACGTTTTGAAGTGAAGGGTATTGCCAAGAAGGTGGGACCAGATATTCATAATAAACCATCCATAGAAATTTCAAACAGCACAGAGGGACAGACCTATGCACTTGTGATTTTTCCGACGGATGATCATTACAAAAAAGTCAAAGTCGGAGATATGGTAATTGTTCGAGCTAATTATCTGGTAATGAGCAACCATTATGGAACTGTTATGAAATATAGTGAACTCCTGTCTGTGGAAAATAAGAATGATACAGAAGAACAGTCAATGGTATTAAGTTGTCCATGCTTTGATGGGGAAAATGTTATAGAAAATGCTAGAGTTGAAATTAAAGGCGGAAAAATTTTACGAGTTGAAAAGACAGATACCGTTGATGAAAACTGTTTTCTTGTGCCAGGTTTTATAGATGCTCATACCCATATAAATACAAGGATACAGACAGAAGCAATGCTGAAAAATGGTGTTACAGCTACATGTGATGTAGCAGCCGATGTAGCAATGGCTCGAAGTGTAGAACCATTTACACTTGTCTCATCTGCAGGAATGACGATGGGAACGCTTAACGGAAAATCTTACGTTCAAAGTGCGATTGCTGCCGGCGCGAAATATATTAAAGTATTGTTGATGGAACCAAACTTTATGTTGAAAAAGGTATTAAAAGATATTTGCGATACGGCACATGACCATGGAACGAAAGTGGCTGTTCACGCAGTTTCCGTGAAAGCAGTACAAATGGCTGTGGACTGCGGCTCAGACATTTTGTTGCATGGTCCTATGAAAGAGGAATATCCTGAGAAGCTTGCAAAAACAATCGCTGAGAAAGGAATTGCAGTGGTTCCAACTCTTGTGATGATGGAAACTTATGCAAAGAGCGGACGTAATGGGTATAAGCTAGAACATTATAAAAATGCAGAACATGCAGTAAAATTGCTTTATGAAAATGGAGCAACTATTTTGGCTGGTACAGATGCAAACCCAGGAACATTTGCTCCGGCAGTGGCATATGGCACAACGTTGCATCGAGAGATGGAACTTTTGGTGCAGGCTGGCATGAAACCAAAAGATGTTTTGGCAAGTGCTACACGTAAAGTTGCTGAAGTATTTGGCATTGCAGATTTGGGAGCAGTCGAAGAGGGGAAAAGAGCGACATTTTTACTTATAGAAGGCAGACCAGATCAGCAGATTACAGATACAACAAAAATAAAACAAATATGGATTGATGGAAAACAGATCTTGTGAGGTGGAATATGAAAATTATTACAATAGAAGAACATTTGGCAGGTGCTCCTATTAATGAATATCTTGCAAAATATACAGCAGAAGATGCACCTTATACAGCGATGGCGCACGGAAAAGGGCGTCCATACGATGCAGACCCGGAATTATTTGGAGATTTGGATAAATGCCGTATCGAGGATATGGATAAATATGGGATTCATATGCAGATTTTGTCATGTCCAGCTAAATCCCAGCTTCTTCCAGCAAATGAAGCTGCGGCGATTGTAAGAGAAACAAATGATTATATTGCACAGGTTGCGAAAAAGCATCCTGACCGCTATGGTGCTTTTGCACTTTTACCTTGGTCTTCCCCAAAGGAAGCTGCGAAAGAAGCAGAGCGAGCTAAGACCATGGGATTTCAGGGGATTTTGCTTGCCGGAAGAGCATCCGCGGGAAATGAATTCCTTGATGACAAACAATTTCTCCCAGTTTTAGAAGCCTGTGAAGCATTTGAACTTCCTATTTACATACATCCGGGTGCTCCACTAAAGGCAGTGCAGGAACCTTATTATGGGGGATTGGGTGAAGAAATAAGTGCCAGATTGTCCTTGCATGGATGGGGATGGCATAACGAAGCTGGAATACAGGTTTTACGTACGATTCTTGCCGGACGATTGGAACAATTTCCGAATTTACAGCTGATTTCCGGACACTGGGGAGAAATGCTGCCATTTTTCCTTTCTAGACTTGATCAATCAATGCCACAGTCAGTTACAAAGTTAGAACGCACAGTTACAGAAACTTTTAAACAGAATGTATATATTACACCTAGTGGAATCTTTGATTATCCACAACTAAAGTTTTGTGTTGAAGTGGTTGGTGCTGACCGCATCATTCACTCTGTGGATTGTCCGTTTATCAGCAACGAAGGAGCAAAACCATTTGTAGAAAACGCGCCGATTAGCAATGCAGAGAAAGAAATGATTGCATATAAAAATGCGGAACGTTTATTTGGATTGTAATAGGATGGAATGTAATAAAGGGGAACAAAGATGGTTCGATTTAATAATGACTATAACCATGGCGCGCATCCAGCTATTTTGGAAATGCTAGGGCAGATCAATGATAAAAGTTATGGCGGCTATGGAAAAGACGAATGGTGCGAGAAAGCAGCAGCGGAAATAAAGAAATATATGGATTGTCCAGAAGCAGATATTCATTTTCTTGTAGGTGGGACACAGGCGAACTATGTGGTTATTGCATCTGCCCTTCGACCTTATCAGGGAGTAATCTGTGCAGAAAGTGGACACATTCATGTTCATGAGACAGGTGCTGTGGAAAACTGTGGACATAAAGTGTTAGCGTTACCACATAAGGATGGAAAAATTACGGCACAGCAGATTCGCACAGAGGCAGAATTGTACAAAACAAGTGGTGTGCAGGAACACATTGTAGAACCAAAGATGGTTTATTTATCATATCCAACCGAATATGGAACCATTTATTCCAAAGCAGAATTGATTGCAATTCACGAAGTGTGTCAGGAATATGGAATGTATTTGTTTGTGGATGGTGCGCGACTGGGTTATGGACTGGCAGCAGAGTCTGCGGATCTGACACTGGCAGATTTAGCAAAGTATACAGATGTTTTCTACTGTGGCGGAACAAAATGTGGCCTTTTATTTGGAGAAGCAGTGGTGATTTCCAATCCAGAATTACAGCCATTCTTTAGAAGTTACATGAAACAGAATGGTGCACTTCTGGCAAAAGGCTGGTTATTAGGTGCACAGTTTTATACAATGTTTGAACAGGGATTATATTTTCAGATTACAAAGCAGGCAGTTGAACAGGCGATGCGTATAAAAGCTGCTTTTTCAGAACAGGGAATTCCAGCCTTGATTGAGAGTGATACAAATCAGCAGTTCGTGATTTTGGAAAATAGTCAGATGAAAAAACTGGCTGAAAATTATATTTTCGAATTTGAAAAGAAAATAGATGACGCGCATACTGCGGTGCGATTCTGCACAAGTTGGAGTACAACAGAGGCAGAAGTAGATGCATTGGTGGAGGATATCAAAAAGCTTTAATATCCTCCATTGAAACAAAATTCATATATTTAATTTAATACATGAAATTGCAAATCGCAGCAGCACTTTCTTGCAGCTGCTCTTCACAACGAATGGTGGGTGTACCATCGCCATCTTGGGTACCATACATGCCAAAGTAAGCATGGCATCCACCATTAATAACAACTTCTGTAAAATCTTCAGGAAGATTGGAGATATTTTCATCATATTTTTCATGATTCAAAACTTTATCTTCGCTGCCGAAAATAGAAAGTACGTTAAGATTAGTAGTGGATATATCTGCAGTAGAATAGGATCCAAGCAAAATAAGTCCCTCATAATCGTTTGTGTGTTTAGAAAGATAAGATGCTGCCATAGAGCCACCGAGAGAATGCCCTCCAATATACCACTCCTGAATGTCAGGGTACTGCTCCTGAATTCCGTCGGCCGCGTCAATATCAAGAACTGCGAGGTTACAAGGCATTTTAACCAGAACGCATAGGATATCTTGTTCAGCACAGAGTTGCATGAGTGGAAGATATGCAGTATATTCTACTTTTCCACCAGGATAGAAAATAAATCCTTTGGTTGCTTCTTCTGGTTCAAATACAATTGTATCATTCTCCAGCGTCTGAAATTCTATATTGGATGTGGCTGTAAAAGTTTCTACTGCGTCCATATCCGTATGATAATAATCGTTGAGATAGACTGAGCAAGCCAATAGAAGGATTGCAAGAAAAAGTACGACAGAGGTCGTGAAAATACGAAGTTTGTGTTTCGGTTTATTTGATGAGAAATTCATAATATGCTCCTCCAAATTATTATTATGTATTGCTATTAAAACCCTAACTATGATAGCATAAAGTTGAAAATAAGAAAAGGATGTAGGAATTAGATGATAGAAAAGAAAAAGACTGGTTTAGTATTAGAAGGCGGTGCCATGCGAGGAATGTTTACTGCTGGTGTGTTAGATGTACTGATGGAAGAAAAGATAGAGATTGATGGAATCATAGGTGTGTCAGCAGGTGCATTGTTTGGAGTGAATTATCTATCGAATCAGCCGGGACGCGTTATCCGATACAATAAAAAGTATGCAGGAGATAAGCGAAATATGGGTATGTATTCACTGCTTACAACTGGGGATATTGTGAACAAAAAGTTTGCCTATTATACAGTACCACAACACCTGGATGTGTTTGACGATCAGACATTTCAGAAATCGCAGATCCCATTTTATGCGGTTGTGACTAATATGGAAACTGGGAAGCCAGAGTATATGCAGGTGAAGAGTGTATTTGAAGATATGGAAATACTGCGAGCGTCAGGTTCCATGCCGTTTGTGTCCAAACCGGTAATAATTAACGGAAAGAAATACCTTGACGGTGGAGTGTCAGATAGCGTTCCGTATCAGAAATTCTTTGATATGGGCTATGAACATTTGATCGTGGTGCTTACGCGCGATATCGAATACCGAAAGGAACCGATGTCCAAAGCATTGATTTCCTTGTGTTATCGAAAGTATCCAAACTTCATGAAGACGTTGATTCACAGACATGAAAATTATAATAGAAGTATTGCAGAATTGAAAAAACTGGAAAAAGAGGGGCGCGTGAGTATTATAAGACCATCCGAACCAATTGAAATTAACCGAATGGAAAAAGATCCTGAGAAACTTCAGGAGGTATATGAATTGGGGAGAAGAGATGGGAAGGTATCATTAGAATACGTAAGATAAGACATATGTAGGAGAAACAGTATGCCGAAATCGAACACGAAACAAAATGGATTTTTTCAAAAAATTCAGGTTCTGAATGGAGCACAATTAAAATACATTGCTATGTTTTCCATGCTTTTGGATCATGTGAATAAGGCACTTCTGTATCCGAATTTGAATACAGATGTATTGCTAAAGATAAGTGATTTGCTGGACATCCTGGGGCGTATTGCCTATCCAATCTTTCTATATTTCTTGGTAGAAGGATTTTTTAAGACAAAAAGTAGAGCGAGATATTTAAGATCACTATTGATATTTGCGATACTGTCAGAGGTGCCATTCGATTTGTTTAGTACAAGGACGTTTTTTGAGCCAAATGCAAATAACATTTTATTTACATTTGCGATGGTTCTTGTTACTCTTTGGGGAATCGACAGTTTGAAGACGAAACTGCCGAAAGCTGTATGGTATCCATTGTCAATTGTTATAGTTGCAGTGATGTGTTTAGTTGCAATGTTGACAGGCGTAGATTATGAATATCATGCAATATTGGGAGGATATTTCTTTTATCTTTTTCATGAAGTGTACCCAGTCAGCATTCCATTTGCTTTTGCATCTATGTACAAAGAACCAGGGGCACTTCTGGGATTTGGTTTTATGCTGACCTATAATGGAGAGCGCGGAAAGCAGAATAAGTGGTTGAATTATGCGTTTTACCCGGTACATATGTTGATTCTTGGATTATTGCGTTTGTGGTTGGATATTTAGAAAATTTTACAAGGATATGATAAATAAAAATGGGAGTCCGCCAAATTATTTTGGATGTCTCCCATTTTTTAAAAATAATGTTGTAACATTTTGCTTGCAATTGACATTAACTTATAGATGAAAGAGAAGGGAGGTGCACAGATGCAGTCGATGGACGAGATTTACCAAAAGTATGCACAAAACACTCTTATGTGGGTGATCAATCAGCAAATGGAGCGACTGCTGCTGCATTGGGAATGAGTCGGCTGATTGGCGATTGTACCAATGAATTGCAAACATCGCAAGAACCATGCGGATGGATTTTGCGAAAAGAGAAAGCAATTAGTGTAAAGCAGGAAAAAGAACTGCTGAAAAAGGTGGAAAGCGTTGCCTACGTAATGATTGCAATGACAGACAATCTTGATTATATGACCTATGAATATGTCGTGGACGGTGTTGAAAAAAAGGTGACATTTGACTATGAATCTGCACCTGTAAAAAAAGATTTGAAAAAGGTGATTGGCTCATCAGCAAAGGAACTTTCTATTTTTATGAAACAACAAGGTTTGTGTGAAGGTACGAGTACTCCAGAGTGGAACGGCTCAAAAACCTTGCAGATTCGCCTTGCCAATGCGGCGGAAGACGAAGTGATGGGGCTCGGGTTTGATTATTATCTAGATGGGAAGCTTATCGGTACGGAAGGGACAATCTGTGCAGATGGATCGGCATTTCAACCAGGTGAGATTATATATTTTGATTTGGAGGAAGGAAATTTTGCGTCAGAGAAAGTGACAGATATATCCAGAGTAACGGTAGAAGTGACAGTTCACACGAAAGATGGGAAAGAACAAACGGTGAAAGATAAAATTGACGTGGATGCAAAAACGGGATATAGTTATCCATTTGTCTTGCGAGGAAATGAAGAGGCAGGATATACGCTGGAATAAAATATTTGGACAATGATAAAAAGGATGGTGTTTTCAGGTTACAGATGTGACCGAAAACACCATCCTTTTTAAAGATCATGTACATTTAATGCACGTATAGCATTGAGTACAGCAAGAATCATAACACCAACATCTGCAAAGATTGCAAACCACATATTTGCAAGTCCTACTGCGCTTAACGCAAGACAGCCAAACTTGATGATAAGTGCGAAAATAATGTTCTGTTTTACGATTCGGATACATTTTTTTGATATTTTGATTGCCTTTGCAATCTGCATTGGATTGTCATCCATGAGTACAATATCAGCAGCTTCGATTGCAGCATCGGAACCCATAGCACCCATAGCAATTCCGATATCAGCACGTGAAAGTACGGGCGCATCATTGATGCCATCTCCAACGAAGGAAAGCGTTTCCTGGGAACGTTTGGAGTTGAGCAGAGTTTCTACAGCCTGTACTTTTTCGTCAGGTAACAGTTCGCTATGGAATTCGTCCATACCCAGTTCGCTGGAAACTTGAGCAGCAACATTTTGGGTATCGCCTGTGAGCATAATTGTTTTCTGAATACCAGCATGTTTTAAAGCAGAGATTGCCTGTTTCGCCTGAGGCTTCACAACATCAGAAATAATGATGTAGCCAGCATATTCAGAATCAATGGCAACGTGAACAATGGTTCCAATACAGTTGCAATCTGTGCAGGAAATGTTGAGGTCAGTCATTAATTTTTGATTTCCAACTGCAACTTTTCTGCTATCTACAGTAGCAACAATTCCATGTCCAGTTCGTTCCTGAATTTCAGAAACGCGAGAACGCTCCACTGGTTTTCCATAAGCTTTTTGCAAACTTTTACTAATTGGGTGAGAGGAGGCACACTCCGCAAGTGCCGCATATTCCAAAATTTTATCGGAATCCGCAAGTACACTATGAATTTCACTTACTTCAAAAATTCCCTGTGTCAGAGTTCCTGTTTTATCAAATACCACGTATTTTGTTTGTGCTAAAGCTTCCAAATAGTTGGAACCTTTGATTAAGATACCTTCTTTACTTGCACCACCGATTCCGGCAAAAAAACTAAGCGGAATACTAATTACCAGTGCACAAGGGCAACTGACAACAAGGAACGTTAAGGCACGATAGAGCCAAATATTCCACTGTGCAGGAATTCCCAAGAGGATACATACCAGTGGTGGAAGAAATGCGAGGACGAGTGCACCGACACAAACAGCTGGTGTATAGACTCTTGCAAATCGAGAAATGAAGTTCTCAGATCGAGATTTTCTGGAACTTGCATTTTCCACTAAATCTAAAATTTTTGAAACGGTAGATTCTCCAAATTCTTTTGTAGTTTTGATTTTTAATACACCCGTCAAATTGATGCATCCGCTAATGATTTCATCGTTCACATCAACATCGCGAGGGAGACTTTCTCCAGTTAGTGCGCTGGTATTTAAGGTACTGGTTCCGCAAATGATAATTCCGTCGAGTGGAACTTTTTCCCCAGGTTGAACGACAATGGTACTTCCAACAGGTACTTCATCCGGATCCACACGTTTTAAAGAATTTTCAATTTCAAGATTTGCGTAATCAGGACGAATGTCCATCAATGCACTAATGTTTCGGCGACTTTTACCTACCGCATATCCTTGGAAAAGCTCTCCAATCTGATAAAACAGCATAACAGCGATTCCTTCGACGTAATCTCCACTTTGCGTGTGAATTGCCAATAAGAAGGCTCCAACTGTGGCAAGTGCCATCAAAAAGTTTTCATCAAATACGCGGCCATTTCGGATGCCGAGTCCAGCTTTCCGAAGAATATCATGCCCAATGATCAAATATGCGACGAGATAAAGGAAAAGCTGTAAAAGCCCAGTTACCGGGATAAAAGCGAGTGCAATTAACATGACGGATGTGATGAGGATGCGTCGAAGCATCTTTTTTTGTTTTCTTGTCATATCCATTTCTCCTTCATGATTGCCTGAAATTTATAAAGTATCGTATGGATTAAAATTCGATTTCACAATCAGGTTCTACTTTTCTGCAAGCTTTGAAAACTTCTTTCATAACTTTTTTTGGATCCTGACCTTCTTCGAATTCAACAATCATTTTCTGAGTCATAAAGTTTACAGTTGCAGATGCCACACCTGCAGTTTTGCGTGTTGTTTCTTCCATTAAATTTGCACAGTTTGCACAGTCCACTTCGATGTTATAAGTTTTTTTCATAATAATATTTCCTTTCGACTTTCATTTTTATCAATTAAATGGTTGTTTAATTGTTATGGTTGAAGTATAATTTCTCATAAATAAAAAATCAATCGTTGAGAAGGATACATTTCCGAAAGGGCGAAGAACATTTCTAAAAGGGAGAAGAAAATGGAACAATTTGTATTGCCGCATCAGCATGGAGAAAAAAATCTGGAAAATATGTACCAGGAGCTGGCAAAGATTCAAAAGTTTGCAATCGTTGCAGAGGTATTTAAGCAGTTGGATGACACGACGAGGGTAAGAATTTTTTGGTTACTCAGTCATCAGGAAGAATGTGTTGTAAATATTGCCGCTATGCTTCAGATGTCTAGTCCGGCGGTTTCGCATCATTTAAAATCCCTGCATGAATGTGGGTTACTGGTCAGCAGACGAGAAGGAAAAGAAGTGTATTATAAAGCAGCGGATACTCAGGAGAGCAGGATGCTACACGAGATTGTGGAGCAGATTATGGAAATTTCGTGTCCGGAAAAAAGTGTGAATTATCAAGGGTCACAGGAAGAACTGATTTATAAAATTCATGACTATTTGATGGAGCACTTGTCAGAACGCATTACCATTGAAGAATTGGCAAAACAGTTTTTGATTAATCCAACGTCTCTGAAGAAAATATTTAAACAAGTGTATGGAACGTCGATTGCAGCGCATATGAAAGAACATCGTATGGAATGTGCGGCGCAGATGCTTTTAGAAGGGCAGGAGAGCATTTCCCAGATTGCACAGGCAGTGGGGTATGAGAGCCAAAGCAGATTTACGACGGCATTTAAAAGCGCATACGGAATGCTTCCAACTGCTTATCGAAAAAATAAAAAGTAAAAAATCACAATTTCGCATTGCGTGCAAGGAGAAAATGAGTTATAATAAGCACGCAATGTGAGTGTGAGATGAACAAATCTAAATAATCTGATAAAAATTCAAACTGATTCAAGAGGAATACCCATTTGAACATTACAACTGAATATTGAGAAAAGTATGGTTGAAAAGAAAGGGAGATTGTATGAAATTACGATTGAAAAAGAGAAAGGTACAGGCACTGGGTGTACTTTCATTTCTTTTGCTGTTGACTTCATCTTTTCGCACATTTGCAGCTGGAGACGAAGGAAAAGCAGCAGAACGAGCAAAACAGGACGTATCGGTGACAAAAGGAAAAGAATATCGATATGACGATTATGGATATGGCACATTCTTAACTCATGAGTATAAAGTAGAATTTGGAGATGTGTCAGCGGTAGCATATTGTGTGCAACCATCGAAAACAAGACCCGATAGCGGGACTTATAAAATTACAAAGCTTAGCGATGGGAAGAAATTGGCAAAAGTTTGTTATTATGGGACAAAAGCATCCAAAGACGATGGCTTTTTTACGGAAGAAAATGGTTATGGGAACTTAAGCGCGGGTGCACGATTTATTTTAGTTCACTTGGCAGCAGCATATGCGAATAATAGTCAGGATGCGTTCTCAGGTGCCAATAGTAAAGCACAGAAACTGGCGATGAAACTTTATGATTATTGTGTTTCGCAACCGGAAATTCCAGATGTGGATATGAAGTTTTCGGATGATAAAGTGAAAGCCTATGCGTATGGAAATCGGCAGAGAACGAAGATGATTACCTTCCAGGCAGATGAACTGCAGACGATTACGATGAAGCTTCCGAAAGGTGTGAAGTTCCACAATTTGACGACAGGGAAAACAAGCAAAGAGGGAGAACATGTGGAAGTATGTGGAGGAACTATGTTCTATTTATCCGCACCGATTACACAGGCAGAGGATGTAGCTGCAAGCTGGTCTTCAACAATGAAGGGAAGCATTACAAAGGATTTTTCTGCCTATAAGATTACGACAGGATCCAGTACACAGGACTTGGCACTTGTGTTTGGCGAAGGTGTCACGGACGAAAAATATGTGGATTTTCAGGTTTCGTGGATTCAGAAAGCCAAAATTGAACTTGTAAAAAAGGATCAGGCATCGGGAGAAAAATTAGCAGGAGCAGTTTTTGGAATTTATGAAGATGCTGAGTGTCAAAAGGAAATCACCAGAATGCAGGCGACAGATGAAAATGGGAAAGCTGTGGCTGAACTTTGGAAAACTATGGATCATGTGTATTTAAAAGAACTTGTGGCACCGAAAGGTTATGTGTTGGATGAACAGGTGCATGAAGTGAAGTTGAAAGAGGGAGCAAAGGTAGAAGTAGTTGCAGAAAATAAAGAGAAGCAGGGAATGATAACGATTTACAAAGAAGGAGAAGTACTGGCAGGGGTGCAGCTTGGTGAAGATAGAGTGGAATTCCAATATGAGACCCAACGTCGAGCAGGCGCTGTTTACGAAGTCTATGCGGCAGAAGACATTGTGTCTGCATATGGAGTTACAATCTTTCAGAAGGGAGAGCTGGTGGCCAGTCAGCTTATGACAGATGAAACAGGCGCGGCAGTATTGGAAGGATTACATCTTGGAAGTTATTGTATACGAGAAAAACAAGCACCGGAAAATTATTACAATGTCGGGGAAGAACAATTCGTTGAATTAACCGAAGATGAAGAGAATGCGGAAGTTATTTATTCAGAAATTACATTTTGGAATGAGCGGCAAAAAGCAGAAGTTACTATCGTGAAAAAGGAAACTGGAACGGAAAATGTGTTAGCAGGTGCAGAGTTTGGGATTTATACGAAAAATGCAATTCTTGATGAAGAAGGAAATGTCTTAGTAGAAGCAGGGACACTTCTCGATTCTGGGGTGACAGATGAAGAAGGAGCGTACATATTTCAAGTAGATTTACCAATCGGATGTGCTTATTATGTGGAGGAAATTACTGCACCATCTGGCTATGTGAAATCAGACGAACGTCAGGAATTTGTATTTGAATATCAAGGACAGGAGAGTGAATTTGTAGATTATGAATTCACGTTTGAAAATGAAAAGATTCCGAATGAAATTGAGAAACACGAGACACCTAAGGTACCGAAAACAAAGAGTAAAGTACCAAAAACAGGAGATGAAGGTGATTTTAAATGTTGGCTCATCTTTTTAACAGTTTCAGGAATTGCATTGTTAGTAGTGATTCGTCGCAAAAGAAAAGCATCAAAATAAAAAATCCCAGGAATTCAAGTTGAATTCCTGGGAAATAATTATGATTTAGTTGTCAGCTGATTCGCAAATATGACGAGCTACATAGACACCACTTGCAGATGCGTGAGAAAGGGAATGTGTAACACCACTTCCGTCACCAATCATATATAACCCTTTGTATCTACATTCCAAATGATGATCTAATTCTACTTCCATGTTGTAGAATTTAACTTCTACACCGTAAAGCAATGTATCATCATTGGCTGTACCAGGAGCGATTTTATCGAGTGCATAAATCATCTCAATGATTCCATCCAGAATACGTTTTGGAAGAACCAGGCTCAAGTCTCCAGGAGTAGCAGAAAGCGTAGGTGTTACCAAACCTTCTTCAATTCTGGACTCTGTACTTCTACGTCCGCGAACCAAATCTCCGAAACGCTGTACGATGACACCACCGCCAAGCATGTTGGAAAGTCGAGCGATACTTTCTCCGTAACCATTACTGTCTTTGAATGGTTCTGAGAAGTGTTTTGCAACCAAAAGAGCAAAGTTTGTATTTTCTGTCTGCAATTCTTTGCCTTCGTAGCTGTGTCCGTTTACAGTAACGATACCATTTGTATTTTCATTTACAACGATACCATGTGGGTTCATACAGAATGTACGTACATTATCTTCAAACTGCTGTGTACGATATACGATTTTACTTTCGTACAATTCATCTGTAAGATGTGAGAAGATAACAGCTGGGAGTTCTACACGGACACCGATATCTACACGGTTTGATTTTGTAGGGATATCCATGTCACGACAGACTTGCTCCATCCATTTACTTCCGCTTCGTCCAACAGATACGATACAGTTCTTGCAAGTATAATCATCAGACTTTGTATGGATGCAGTAACCATCATCTTCAGTACGAGTGATGGAAATAACTGGTGTATCAAAGTAAAAATCAGCTTTATCTTTTAATTCAGCATAAAGGTTTTCTAATACAACGTAGTTAATATCTGTTCCGAGATGACGAACAGAAGCATCCAAAAGTTTTAATTTATTCTGCATACAGATTTTTTTGAATTTTGTACCTGCAGTTGAGAAAAGATGAGTTCCTTCTCCGCCATATTCCATGTTGATCTCATCAACATATTTCATCAACTCTGTTGCTTGTTTTTTCCCAATATATTCGTAAAGAGTACCACCGAAATCGTTAGTGATATTATATTTTCCATCAGAAAATGCACCTGCACCACCGAATCCACTCATGATAGAGCAACTTTTACAGTTGATACAGCTTGTGATTTTATCTCCATCAATTGGGCATTTTCTTTTTGCTAATTCATGACCAGCTTCGAAAACTCCAATAGAAAGTTCCGGTTGCTTTTTTGCTAATTCGTAAGTTGCAAAAATACCACCAGGTCCAGCACCGATTACGACAACATCATAATGTTTCATTTAAAATCCTCCTTGTATATGTCCATCTACTTATGAACACAATCATACATGATTATACTATCAAAAAATATCATGGAAATCAACTTGAATGCAGACAGAAACTCCATTTTTTTACATGTGATAGGAGTGCATTGCTTTTGCTTGAGTGGGTATGATAAAATGAATACAACTAAGGAAACTACAAGGAAAAGAAAAAGGAGATCAACATGGGGAAAGTTCGATTGAATGAAAATGAAGAAGTGGTGAAATTAATCAAAGAAGGGTTGAAACGCACAGGAGGATATTGTCCTTGTCGTTTGGAACGCACACCAGAAAATAAGTGTATTTGCGAGGAATTTAAAGCTCAGATTCAAGATCCTGAATTTGAAGGATTCTGTCATTGTCAGCTTTATTACAAAGAAAAATAACTATAGGTTGCAAAGTGAAAAATCTTGTGTTATAATTCCACCCATTGAACAGAATAGACACTTATATAAATTCATAATTGGATGAATGTTTCTACAAACTACCGGAATAGTTTTGCTATAAGTTTTTCTTTAAACAGCAAAGCTACTTCGGTAGTTTTTTTAGTGTGATGGGAGGAAGTATGGAAACAACAAATGAAAACAAAATTTTAGAAGAAGAAAAGATTTCCAAGCTTTTGTGGAAATTTTCAGTTCCATGTGTAATGGGGCTTCTGATCAGTGCATTGTATAACATTGTGGATCAGATTTTTATTGGAAACAGTGAATTAGGATATTTGGGAAATGCGGCAACGGGAGTTTCTTTCCCGGTAATCTGCATTGCGAATGCATTTGCATGGTGTGTTGGGGATGGCGCGGCCTCATATCTTAGTATTTGTGCTGGACGAAAAGATACGGACAGTGCACATAAGTGTGTGGGAACTGGGATTACAGTTACATTGATGATTAGTATTGCATTAATGATCATTTGTGAAGTGGCAGCAGTTCCATTAATGAGCCTTTTCGGTGCATCAGAACAGACATTAGGATTGGCGGTAACATATTTCCGAATCATAGCTGCATTTTTTCCATGTTATTTGTTGCTGAATGTAATGAATAGTATGATTCGTGCGGACGGAAGTCCAGCATTTGCAATGACTGCGATGATGACAGGTGCAATTGCAAATATTATCTTAGATCCAATCTTCATTTTTGTGTTGAAATGGGGAATCGCAGGTGCGGCATGGGCAACTGCCATCGGACAAGTGGCATCCTTTGTACTTTGTGCAGTTTATTTCAGAAAGCCGAAGAGTTTTAGATTGACAAAAAGCAGTTTCTGTCCAAATTTGCAGATTTTGCGTAATATTGTTGGATTGGGTGGAGCTACATTTGTTACACAGATTTCAATTGTTACAGTTTCTCTCGTCAGCAACATGATGCTGGCAAGATATGGTGCCTTATCAAAATACGGACCAGATATTCCAATTTCTGTGTTCAGTATTCAGACAAAAGTATATACCATCGTTTTAAATATTGTGACAGGAATTGTGCTTGGTGGACAGCCAATCTTTGGATATAACTATGGTGCAAAGAAAATGGGACGAGTACGAGATACTTACAAAATTGTATTGGGAGCAACGCTGATTACTGGTGTGACTGCTACAATTATTTTCCAGTTATGGCCAGAGGCAGTTGTTGGAATTTTTGGTTCCGGAGATGCATTGTATCAGGAATTTGCAGTTAAAACATTCCGTATCTATCTGTCACTGATGACAGGTACATGCCTGGTGAAGATGACAGCAGTATTTTTCCAATCTATCGGAAAATCAACACATGCAATTGTGGCGTCTGTCGTGAGAGACCTTGTATGTTTTACACCACTGGCGTTGATTCTTCCAGGAATGTTAGAAGGTGCAGAAGCAGGAAATGGAATTCAGGGTATTTTGTATGCAGCACCATTGTCTGATTTGGTTGCAATTGTAGTGATTCTTTTACTGACAGTTTCATTTTTCCGAACATTGAAAAAGGAATTGGTCGTAGAAGAACAGGAAGAGCAGATTATAAAACCATCTAATCCAGGAACGATTATTACGATTGCACGTGAACATGGAACTGCAGGAAAACAGATTGGAAAGCAAGTTGCAGAGCAGTTAGGTTTGCCATTCTATTATAAAGAAATGACAGCATTGGCGGCTCAGGAAAGTGGATTGGATCAAGAATTTCTTTCTGGTTTAAATGAAAACGCGCCAGGAATTTTACACGATTTGTATCTGAGCACAAATGTTGTAAAACAGGCAGTAATCGCGCAGGAAAAAGTTATTCGCAAGATTGCTGATAACGGGGCATGCGTGATTGTAGGAAGAGCGGCAGATTACGTTCTGCGAGATTATGAAAATGTGTTAAGAATCTTTATTTATGCACCGAAAGATTATCGTGTGAAAAATATTATGGAAATGTATGAAGATACGGCAGAAAAAGCAGCATTCCATGTAAAACATTCTGATGATGCAAGAGCAGCATATTATAGAAATATTTCTGGAAAGAATTGGGGAAATGTACATAACTATGATTTGTGTATAGATGCGTCAGCAGGTCGTGAAAAATGTGTGGATATTATCTGCGGACTTTATAATAAATAAAAATAACTTTCGTACAGTTTTTTCTTTGAATGTATGCTATAATTAAGAAAATTGGATGAAACGCAAAGGAGAAAAACTATGGAGTTGCAAAAATGCTTAGAAACACGAAAAAGTATCCGCAAATACAAAGACACAGCTGTATCGCGAGACACAATTAAGGAACTGATTAAAGCAGCCGGTCTTGCTCCATCTTGGAAAAATACACAAGTGTCCAGATATTATGTGGCAGATGGAGAAGCTAAGAAAAGATTTGCTCAGGAGTGTTTGCCAACATTTAATCAGAATAATACGAAGGATGCATCAGTTCTTATGGTTTCTACAGTTGCCAAGGGGCAGAGTGGAGTTGCCGACGGACGTGGAAATAAGACACATTTGGGTGAAGGATTTTCTTACTTTGATAATGGGCTGCAAGTGCAGAATATTTGTCTGAAAGCGACTGAACTTGGACTTGGAACATTAATTATGGGAATTTATTACGAAGCAAAGATTCGAGAATTTTTTGATATTCCAGAAACAGAAGATGTTGTTGCAGTAATTGCGGTTGGATATCCAGATATCGATCCAGATGCGAAACCAAGAAAAGAAATAGATGAAATCTTGAAGTTTGCTGACTAAAAATATTTAGAATAAGTATATATGATGATTGGGAGACGGTGTTTGTGCCGTCTCTTATTTTGTATAAAAGTAATTCAAAAAGTTGTAGATTTTGTAATAGAAATATGTTAGAATACAGAAAAGCATTAATTTTCTAATAT
>CAZPZR010000035.1:0-18734 GCA_964591105.1 uncultured Lachnospiraceae bacterium
CTTCCTGGGAAGAGGTAAAAGAAGAAGATAAAGACAAGATGATCATTCATATTGACCCGGGAACTGCATTTGGAACAGGAATGCATGAGACAACACAGCTTTGCGTTCGTGCAATGAAAAAGTATACAAGAGAAGGAATGGAAATTCTGGATGTAGGATGTGGAAGTGGAATCCTTGGAATGCTTGGATTGAAGTTTGGGGCCGCACATTCCGTAGGAACAGACTTGGATCCATGTGCGATTACAGCAACACATGAAAATATGGAAACGAATGGCATTTCCAAAGAACAGTATGAAGTAATGATTGGAAATATCATTGATGATAAAGAAATCCAGGATAAAGTTGGCTATGAAAAGTATGATATCGTAGCAGCAAATATTCTTGCAGAAGTGCTTGTACCATTGACACCAGTAATCGTAGCACAGATGAAAAAAGGTTCTGTATATATTACAAGTGGTATTATCGCAGAAAAAGAAGAAGTAGTTGTACAGGCAGTGAAAGAAGCTGGCCTTGAAGTATTAGAAGTGAACCATCAGGGCGAATGGGTTTCTGTTGTGGCAAGAAAGAACTAGAGGTGCATTATGCAACATTTTTTTGTGACGCCTGCGCAGGTGAAAGAAGCGAACATTTTCGTGGAAGGTTCGGATGTGAACCATATGAAGAATGTACTTCGCATGCGTATCGGGGAAAAAGTAACCGTCAGTGATGGGAATAACATTCAGTATCTCTGCGAAGTAGAACGCTATGAGGAAACAGAAGCGGTTCTTAAGATTTTAGAAGAGCAGAGAGTAGATACAGAATTAGCTTCCAAGATTTACCTGTTTCAGGGACTTCCAAAACAGGATAAGATGGAATTGATTGTTCAGAAGGCTGTGGAACTTGGAGCGTATGAAGTGATTCCAGTTGCAACACGACGTGCAGTGGTGAAACTGGATGAGAAGAAGGCGAAGAAGAAAGTGGAACGATGGCAGCAGATTGCGGAAAGTGCAGCAAAGCAGGCCGGGCGTGGATATATTCCAACTGTAGCATCAGTGAAAACATTCAAGGAAGCATTGGCAGTAGCGAAGTCCTTAGATGTTGTTTTGGTTCCTTATGAACTTGCAGAGGGAATGAAAGAAACGAAAGCATTAATTTCTGCGATTCGACCAGGACAGTCTGTTGGAATTTTCATCGGTCCAGAAGGTGGTTTTGAAAAAGAAGAAGTAGAAGCAGCAATGGAGATTGGCGCAAAGGCAATTACACTTGGAAAACGCATCCTTCGTACGGAGACAGCAGGACTTACGACATTGTCAGTGCTGATGTTCCATTTGGAAGATGAAAACATACTCTAATAGTAACAAAGCAATTAGGAGTGACAATCATGAGAGAGATTTATTTAGATAATTCTGCAACGACTCGTGCATATGAATGTGTGGGAGATCTTGTTCGAAAAGTATTGTGTGAAGATTACGGGAATCCGTCTTCGATGCATGCCAAGGGCGTGAGTGCAGAAAACTATATTAAGGAAGCAAAAGAACGACTTGCGAAAATCTGGAAAGTACAGGAAAAAGAAATCTTCTTTACTTCCGGTGGAACAGAGAGTGACAATCTTGCTTTGATCGGTGCTGCAAGAGCTAACCAGAGGGCAGGAAAACATTTGATCACATCTTCGATTGAACATCCGGCAATCATTAACACGATGCGTTATCTGGAAGAAGAGGAAGGATTCCGTGTTACCTATCTTCCGGTGGACAAATATGGACGTGTCAAATTAGATGCATTGCAGGAAGCACTTTGTGAGGAAACCATTCTGGTGTCCATCATGTATGTGAATAATGAAGTTGGATCTGTGCAGCCAATTCAGGAAGCAGCAAGTATTGTAAAAGCATATAACAAAGACATCTTGTTCCATGTGGACGCGGTACAGGGCTTTGGAAAATATCAGATTCATCCAAAGAAATTAAAAGTAGATATGTGTTCCATCAGTGGGCATAAGATTCACGGACCAAAGGGAATTGGAGCATTGTATATCGACAGTCATGTGAAGATTAAACCAATTATGTTTGGTGGAGAACAGCAGAAGAATATTCGTTCTGGAACGGAAAATGTACCGGCAATTGCAGGCCTTGGGCTTGCGGCGAAAAAAATCTATGAAGATTTGGACAAAAAAGTCGCAGCGATGCATGAATTGAAACAGCATTTTATCGAGGGTGTTACAAAACTTCCAGATACGACAATTCATGGCCTGTATGATGAAACATCTGCGCCACACATTATCAGTGTGGGATTTGCAGGAGTGAGAAGTGAAGTGCTTCTTCATGCACTGGAAGATAAAGGTATTTATGTATCTTCAGGATCTGCGTGCGCATCCAACCACCCACAGATTAGTGGGGTATTAAAAGGAATTGGAGCAAAACAGGAATTTCTGGATGCAACACTTCGTTTCAGTATGTCAGAATTTACAACTTTGGAAGAGATTGACTACACACTCGATACATTATATAATATAGTACCGATGCTTCGAAAATATACCAGACGTTAGCGTCTATGCAAAAGAACAGGAGAAAATAAATGAGATTTCAGACATTTTTGATAAAATATGGTGAGATTGGATTAAAAGGAAAAAACAGACATCTTTTTGAGGATGCACTTGTGAGACAGATTCGTTACGCACTTCGCGACGTAGATGGAGAATTCAAAGTGCATAAGTCACAGGCAAGAGTATATGTAGACTGTGAAGGCGATTATGACTATGATGAGACAGTAGAACAGCTGAAGAAAGTATTCGGTATTGTTGGGATTTGTCCAGTTGTTCGTATGGAAGATGAAGGATTTGATAAATTAAAAGAACAGGTTGTTGCATATATGGATGAAGTATATCCAGACAAAAACCTGACATTTAAGGTAGAAGCAAGACGTGCGAAGAAGTCTTATCCAAAGACTTCTATGGAAATCAATTGTGATCTTGGGGAAGCAATCTTGGACGCATTCCCAGAGACAAAGGTGGATGTGCATAAGCCAGATGTTCTTCTGAATGTAGAAGTTCGTCATGAAATTTATGTGTATTCACAGATTATCCCGGGAGCAGGCGGTATGCCAGTAGGAACGAACGGAAAAGCAATGCTTCTCTTATCTGGTGGAATTGACAGTCCGGTTGCAGGATATATGATTGCAAAACGTGGTGTTGGATTGGAAGCAACTTATTTCCACGCTCCACCGTATACAAGTGAACGTGCAAAACAGAAGGTTGTAGATTTGGCGAAGATTGTAGCGCGCTACAGTGGACCAATTAAGCTTCACGTTGTAAACTTTACAGATATTCAGCTGTATATTTATGACCAGTGTCCACATGATGAACTTACAATCATTATGAGACGTTATATGATGCGTATTGCAGAAGCGTTTGCGAAAAAGGATGACTGTCTTGGATTGATTACAGGAGAAAGTATCGGACAGGTGGCAAGCCAGACAATGCAGAGTCTTGCGGCTACAAACGATGTATGTACACTTCCAGTGTATCGCCCAGTGATTGGATTTGATAAACAGGAGATCATTGACATTTCACAGAAGATTGATGCGTTTGAAACATCTATCCAGCCATTTGAAGACTGCTGTACAATCTTCGTGGCAAAACATCCAGTGACAAAGCCAAACATTGATGTAATTCGTCGTTCTGAGCTTCGCCTGGCAGAAAAGATTGATGAGATGGTTAAAGAAGCAATCGAAACAGCCGAGATAATTGAAGTAAAATAAAAAAGAGTCTGGCACATGCCAGACTCTTACTAAATACAAGATTATGCAAGATATTTGTTAATAACTTCCATGATAGCGTCGCTGTCAGCTTCGCTTGTGTGGATGTTAAGCTCGATTGGTTTTGATAAATCCAAGCTGAAAATACCCATAATGGATTTAGCGTCGATTACGTATCTTCCAGAAACGAGATCGAAATCATTATCAAATTTTGTGATTTCGTTTACGAAAGATTTTACTTTATCAATGGAATTTAATGAGATAGATACTGTTTTCATTAAAAAATACCTCCTTAGTGTCTTTGGTTTCTATAAACATCTTAAAAGTAGGAGATGAAATTGTCAAGAATCAAAGTGCTAAAGAATGAAACTGAAATAAGAGAAATATTTGACAAATTGTCTAGAAAGGACGAAAAAATATGAAAAAAGCAGCACTTCATAACCTTGGGTGTAAGGTGAATGCGTATGAAACAGAAGCGATGCAGGAACTGCTCGAAAAAAATGGATATGAGATTGTACCATTTAAAGAGGGAGCAGATATTTATATTATCAATACATGTACGGTGACGAATATGGCGGACCGCAAGTCCCGTCAGATGCTTCATAAGGCAAAGAAGATGAATCCAGATGCGATTGTCGTAGCGTGTGGATGCTATGTGCAGGCGCAGGCCGAGAATGGCGAGATTGATGAATGTATCGATATTGTTGTTGGAAATAACAAAAAGAAAGATATCATTGAGATTCTGGCAGAATATGAAGAGTCCAAGCAACCAACAAAAGAGGTGCTGGACATTAATCATACCAACGAATATGAGGAAATGAATCTGACAAAAACTGCAGAACATACAAGAGCATATCTGAAAGTGCAGGATGGCTGCAATCAGTTCTGCTCTTACTGCATCATTCCTTATGCCAGAGGACGTGTAAGAAGCAGAAGTTACGAAAGTGTCATTGCAGAAGTTCAGAAACTTGCAGAAAATGGCTATAAAGAAGTCGTACTTACAGGAATCCATTTGAGTTCTTATGGAATAGACATGGATGACAGCCTGCTGCATCTGATTCTTGGAATTCATGAAATCGAGGGGATTGAACGAATCCGCTTAGGTTCTCTGGAACCAAGAATCATTACCGAAGAATTTGTACAGACAATCTCTTCACTTCCAAAAATGTGTCCACATTTCCACTTATCTCTTCAGAGCGGATGCGATGCGACATTGAAGCGAATGAACAGACGTTACAGTGCACAGGAGTACTATGAAAAATGTGAACTCCTTCGAAAATATTTCGAACATCCAGCACTTACGACAGATGTAATCGTTGGATTCCCTGGAGAGACAGAAGAAGAATTTGCAGAATCCAAAGCATTTGTAGAAAAAGTGAATTTCTATGAGACACATATTTTCAAATATTCCAAACGTGCCGGCACAAGAGCTGCAGTGATGCCAGACCAGGTTCCAGAAGAGATTAAGACAAAGCGTAGCAATGAACTCCTTGAACTTGGAAGAAAGAAACAGGCAGAATACGAGGCGAAACTGGTAGGAACGACACAGGAAGTATTGATGGAAGAATCTGTGGAAATCGATGGAGAAACGTATATGGTTGGTCATACGAAAGAGTATGTGAAAATTGGTCAAAAAACTTTGGAAAATCTGTCAAATCAAGTTGTGAATGTAGAAATTAAAAATGGTTCACAAATATTGCATTGATTTTAAAAAGCGTATAAGGTAGAATAAATTATATATATTTTTTTTGGAGGACGTGACTATATGAAAGATTTAAGTAATACACAGTTTTTTCAGGTAGAAAGCGGTCCACAAATTCAAGCAAAAGATATTCTTGAGATTGTGTACAAGGCATTAAGTGAAAAGGGATATAATCCGGTAAACCAGATTGTTGGATATATCATGTCAGGAGATCCGACGTATATTACAAGTCATAATGCAGCAAGAAGCTTGATTATGAAGATGGAACGTGATGAATTAGTGGAAGAAATGCTTAAGACGTATATTGAGCATAATCAGTGGGTATAATAGCTATGAGGATTATGGGATTGGACTACGGTTCAAAGACGGTAGGAGTAGCAGTGAGTGATGCACTGGGAATTACTGCGCAGGCAGTTGAGACGATATGCAGAAAGGATGAGAATAAGCTTCGCAAGACATGCGCTAGAATCGAAGAGTTGATTAAGGAGTATGAAGTGGAGAAGATTGTTCTTGGACTTCCAAAGCATATGAATAATGATATTGGTGATCGAGCAGAAAAGTCAGAAGCATTTGGTGAGATGCTGAAGAGACGTACAGGTCTGGAAGTTGTGATGTGGGATGAACGATTGACAACCATCGAGGCAGAACGCACATTAATGGAAAGCAAAGTACGACGCGAGGATCGAAAAAAATATATCGATAAGATTGCAGCTGTATTTATTTTGCAGGGATATCTGGATTCACTGCAGATGAACAGCTAGAAGATATGAGGAATTAAAAATGGAAAAAATAATGTTTATGTCTGAAGAACTAGGCGAAGAAGTAGAATTCTTTGTGTTGGAACAGACAAAGGTAAATGGAGTATCTTATATCCTTGTGACGGATTCAGAAGAAGATGAGGCAGAATGCCTGATTCTGAAAGATACTGCAACAGATGAAGCAAAAGACAGTATTTACAGTATTGTGGAAGATGATGAAGAACTGATGGCAATTTCCAGAGTATTTGAAGAACTGTTGGAAGATGTAGAAATTGAAAAATAAGAGAATGTTACAGTTTGTTACAGGAAGTGCAGTCGGTAGTTTGCACCTGAACGGATGGTTGGTGGATACGTTGGGGACGGTCTTGACTACAGATTAAAGTTCCATGAACATTGTAATAGATATGCCAGAGATGGCAAGGAGTAACGGAAACACTTGGAGGTGTAATTTTGAAAAGAGAAAACAATGGAAAACTGCGTATTATCCCGCTTGGAGGTTTGGAAAAGATCGGAATGAATATTACTGCTTTCGAATATGAAGACAGTATTATAATCGTAGACTGTGGGTTGGCCTTCCCGGAAGATGGTATGCTTGGAATTGACCTTGTTATCCCAGATGTAACGTATTTGAAAGAAAATATTGAAAAGGTGAAAGGATTCGTAATCACTCATGGACATGAAGACCATATTGGTTCTCTGCCATATGTATTGAGAGAGATGAACCTTCCAATTTACGCAACAAAACTTACAATGGGAATCATTGAAAAGAAACTGACCGAACATAACCTTCTTCGTACAACAAGAAGAAAAGTTGTAAAACATGGACAGTCCATCAATCTGGGACAGTTTCGTATTGAATTTATTAAAACAAACCACAGTATTCAGGATGCAGCAGCGCTTGCAATTTATTCACCAGCAGGTATTGTAGTACACACCGGAGACTTTAAAGTGGATTATACACCTGTTGTAGGTGATGCAATTGATTTGCAGAGATTTGCAGAGATTGGAAAGAAAGGTGTTCTTGCATTAATGTCTGATAGTACGAATGCAGAACGTCCTGGTTTTACACAGTCAGAAAGAACGGTAGGAATCAAGTTTGATCATATTTTTGCAGAATATCAGAATACGCGTATTATTATTGCAACATTTGCATCGAACGTAGACCGTGTGCAGCAGATTATTAACTCTGCATGTAAGTATGATCGTAAAGTTGTTGTAGAAGGACGAAGTATGGTAAGCATTATCCAGGTAGCGAAAGATTTGGGATATCTGGATGTACCAGACAATACATTGATTGAAATTGATCAGATGAAAAATTATCCACCAGAGAAAACAGTACTGATCACAACAGGAAGCCAGGGAGAATCTATGGCTGCACTTTCCAGAATGGCAGCAGATGTGCATAAGAAAGTGTCCATTATGCCTGGAGATACAGTGATTTTCAGTTCTCATCCAATTCCAGGAAATGAGAAGTCTGTATCTAAGGTTGTAAATGCGTTGGCAGCAAAGGGTGCGAATGTTATTGTGCAGGATGCCCACGTATCCGGACATGCATGCCAGGAAGAGCTGAAGCTCATTTATTCCCTTGTGAAACCAAAGTATGCAATTCCAGTACATGGAGAGTACCGTCATTTGAAAGCAAACGCAGAAATCGCCAAGAATTTAGGCATTCCATCAGACAGAATTTTCATTATGCAGTCTGGGGATGTGCTTGAGATGGATGATGAAGGTGCACAGGTTGTAGATAAGGTTCACACAGGAGAAATCCTCGTAGATGGACTTGGCGTTGGTGACGTTGGAAATATCGTTCTGCGTGACCGTCAGCATTTGGCTGAGGATGGAATCTTAATTGTAGTTCTGACACTGGAGAAGGGAACGAACCAGTTACTTGCAGGACCAGACATTGTGTCCAGAGGATTTGTATATGTACGTGAATCCGAAAGCTTGATGGAAGAGGCAAGAAATCTTCTGACAGATGCAGTAGAAGATTGCCTAACACATCAGAGAAATGCTGACTGGAGTAAGATCAAATTGGTGATTCGTGAGACGATGAATGAATTCATTTGGAAGAAGACGAAGAGAAAACCAATGATTTTACCAATTATTATGGATGTATAAGCTAATTAGGGACGTAGTAAAATTGAATTTTACTACGTCCCAAACTGCGATTTGCGGTGTACCAAAATGAAAAAAGGGGTGTCCCAAATGATAGTAGATGAGAGGATGGTAACTTATATTCGTTCTTTGGAAAGTTCTGAGTTGCCTGTGATAGAAGAGATTGAACAAGAAGCTTTGGATACGTTTGTCCCAATCATTCGCAAGGAAACGCAAAGCTTTTTGAAAGTGTTGTTAATGATGAAAAAACCGCTTCGAGTTTTGGAAGTTGGGACAGCGGTTGGTTTCTCCGCAATTTTAATGAGTGAATATATGCCGGAGGAAGGACATATCACAACAATTGAAAATTATGAAAAACGTATTCCGATTGCGAAACGGAATTTTGAACGAGCAGGAAAGACAGAGAAAATTACTTTGATAGAAGGCGATGCATTGGAAGTTATGAAGTCGCTGGAAGGGCCTTTTGATTTGATTTTTATGGATGCAGCGAAAGGTCAGTACATTTATTATATGCCAGAAGCGGTGCGCCTGCTTGCACCAGAAGGAATTCTGGTTTCAGACAATGTACTTCAAGATGGAGATATTATGGAATCACGATTTGTGGTAGAACGAAGAAATCGTACGATTCACAGCAGAATGAGAGAGTATTTGTATGAGTTGAAACATCATGAGGAATTACAGACAAGTATTCTGCCACTTGGAGATGGAGTAGCACTTAGTATTAAAAAGGAAAGAAAAGGAGAGGGAAAAGATGAATAACAGACGCCCAGAATTACTGGTTCCAGCAAGCAGCCTGGAAGTTCTTAAAACAGCAGTTATATTTGGTGCAGATGCAGTATATATTGGTGGAGAAGTATTTGGTCTTCGTGCAAAAGCGAAAAACTTCTCAAGAGAAGATATGGTAGAAGGAATTGCATTTGCACACGCACACAATGTAAAAGTGTTTGTAACGGTAAATATTCTTGCACATAATGATGACTTGGAAGGAGTCAAAGAATATTTGCACGAATTGAAAGAAATTGGGCCAGATGCGCTGATCATCGCGGATCCAGCAATTTTCATGCTTGCAAAAGAAATCTGTCCAGAAATTGAACGCCATGTAAGTACACAGGCAAATAATACAAACTACGGAACATATCAGTTCTGGTGGAACCTTGGCGCAAAACGTGTTGTATCTGCAAGAGAATTATCACTGAAAGAAATTCGTGAAATTCGCGATCATATTCCAGAAGAAATGGAAATCGAAAGTTTTATGCATGGAGCTATGTGCATCTCATATTCAGGAAGATGCCTGCTTAGCAACTATTTCACAGGAAGAGATGCAAATCAGGGCGCATGCACCCATCCTTGCAGATGGAAATATGCCGTAATGGAAGAAAAACGTCCAGGAGAATATTTCCCAGTATATGAAAATGAACGTGGAACATACATTTTCAACTCAAAGGATTTGTGTATGATCGAGTATATTCCAGAAATGATTGAGGCTGGCATTGACAGCTTTAAGATTGAAGGACGTATGAAAACAGCTCTCTACGTTGCAACAGTTGCAAGAACTTACCGCAAAGCGATCGATGATTATTTGGAAGATCCTGCAAAATATAGAGAAAACATGCCATGGTATCTGGATCAGATTTCCAACTGCACATATCGTCAGTTCACAACAGGATTCTACTTTGGCAAACCAAGTGAAGAAAGTCAGATTTATGACAGCAACACTTATGTGAAAGAATACACATATCTTGGTATCGTAGGCGGCGAAAAAGATGGTCTGTATCGCATCGAACAGAGAAATAAATTCTCAGTAGGTGAAAAGATTGAGATCATGAAGCCAAATGGCGATAATGTAGATGTCATTGTTCAGCGCATTGTAGATGAAGATGGCAAGGAACAGGAAAGTGCACCACATCCAAAACAGGTATTATACATTGAATTAAGTGGAAAAGCAGATCAGTATGATATTTTAAGACGCGCAGAAAATTAAAAAAAGAAATGAGAAAAGCACCAAAAGGCATAGGGAAACATAAACTATATTAAATATGCCAAGAGGTGCTTTTTTGAAATCATTTCCCCAACCACTCACGGCTGCAGAGGAAAGCTTCTATTTGCAAAAATATACAGAGGGAGACTTGGAAGCGAAACACCGGTTGATTGAACACAATTTGCGCCTCGTTGCTCATGTTGCAAAAAAATATCAGACTTGTGAAGAAGAGACGGAGGATTTGCTTTCTATAGGAACGATAGGGCTGATTAAGGCGATTATAACATTCAATCCGGAAAAATGTGTCAGATTAGGTACGTATGCGGCTAGATGTATAGAAAATGAAATACTTATGTATTTACGTGGGAAAAAGAAAATGGCACGTGAAGTATCTCTTTATGAGCCGATTGGAACTGACCGAGATGGAAATGAAGTTCAGCTGTTTGACATGATCGAGGCACAGGAGGCAGATACACACCACAAGGTGGAACTGCAGGGGGATATTCAGACGCTCTATGAAAAGGTAGAATCCGTATTGTCGCCGCGGGAACGAATGGTGCTCAAAATGCGATATGGTCTGTATAATGAAGAAGAATATACACAGCGAGAGATTGCGAAAATGTTGGGAATCTCTCGTTCTTATGTTTCAAGAATTGAAAAAAGTGCAATCGAAAAGCTGCGCAGTCATTTTTAGAACTGTGCAGTATTTTTTTGAGAAAAAATACTTGCATTCTGGTAATACATGGTGCATAATACAAGTTAATAATCTTAAGATTCAAAAATTCAACAATCAATATCAAAATTTATGGACCAATTCGGTCGCACATCACATGTGAACAAAGAAGAGAAGAAGAGGTGGAAAATGTCAGTAAGTACAGTTTTATCGGCAGCACTTCAAGGACTTTCAGTGGCAGAAGTGCATGTAGAAGCAGATGTCAGTAATGGACTTCCAGTCTTTCATATGGTGGGATATCTGTCTTCAGAAGTGAAAGAAGCATCAGAACGCGTGCGGACAGCAATCCGAAACAGTGGGATTACGATTCCGGCGAAAAAAATTGTGGTAAATCTTGCGCCAGCAAATGTAAGAAAGCGTGGTGCCTCCTTTGACTTGCCCATTGCATTGTCAATTCTTGCATCCATGGGAGTGGTGAATCATGAAAAATTAGAGAATATAATGGTTGTGGGAGAACTTGGACTGGATGGTCATGTGAAGAAGGTGGCTGGAATCTTACCAATTGTTATGCGTGCAAAAGAACTGGGGTGCAAAACTTGTATTCTTCCAGAAGAGAATGCGAAAGAGGGAGCATTGGTGGAGGATATTGCAATCTGGGGCGTACAGAATCTTCAAGAAGTGTGTCAAATTTTAAATGGAGAATGTCAAAAAGAAGCAACGAAAAGAGAAAATGGCTTTGCTTTTACAAAAGAAGAAACAGAACTGCTTGATTTTGCGGATATTCAGGGGCAGCGTGCAGTAAAACGTGCCACGGAGGTTGCAGTGGCAGGAGGACATAACTTGTTATTTGTGGGTCCACCGGGGAGTGGAAAATCGATGATTGCAAAGAGAATTCCCTCAATTTTGCCAAAACCATCCATGGAAGAAAGTATGCAGATTACGCAGATTTACAGCGTGCTTGGGATGGTAGATGAAGAAAAACCGCTGATTACAGGAAGACCATTTCGCAACGTGCATCATGCAGTTACAAGAGCTGCGTTGATTGGTGGTGGAAGAATTCCCATTCCGGGAGAAATCAGCCTGGCACATGAAGGTGTCTTGTTTCTCGATGAGTTAGCGGAATTTCAAAAACCTGTCTTAGAAGTGCTTCGTCAACCATTGGAGGAGCATCAGATTCGAATTATAAGAAATCATGGAAGTTATGTCTTTCCTGCCAATTTTATCCTTGTGGCAGCTATGAATCCTTGCCCTTGTGGGAATTATCCTGATCTAACAAAGTGTACATGTACTCCGACACAAATCCAACAATATCTTGGGCGAATCAGTCAACCATTTCTAGATCGCATTGATATATGCATTGAAGCGCCACGCATAGATTATGAATCGCTGGTCAGTAAGGAAAAGCAGGAAACATCTAAGGAAATCCGTGAAAGAGTATGTAAAGTTCGGGAAATCCAGAGAAAGAGATTCAAAGGCACAAAGATTTTAACAAATTCGATGTTAGATGTGAAGGAGCTGGATTATTATTGTCCGTTAGGTCAGGAAGAAGAAAAAATTATGAAACATGCCTTTCAGACGATGAATCTGACAGCCAGAACTTACCATAAAGTACTGAAAGTTGCGCGAACTATTGCGGATATGGATGGAAAAGAGCAGATCGAGGCTGTTCATTTGAAGGAAGCACTTGGATACCGAACATTGGATAAAAAATATTGGGGGCGATAAGATGATGTATGAAATGTGGTTGGCAGGTGTAAGACCACTTACTTGTGAGAAGAAAAAGAAACTGCGTGCCTGTGCAGGCGACGCAAAGGCAGTTTATTATATGGAAGAAACTCAATTCAAAGAGATGGAATTTCTAAGTGAAAAGGACAGGACTACACTTGCAATGGCAAAAAAGCAGTTGGATATTGAGAAAGAATATGAAAAAGTGACCAAGCAAGGAATTTCAGTTATTCCGTATTATATGGAAGCGTATCCGCAGCGCCTGCATCAGATACCATCTGCACCGTATGCCCTGTATTGTAAAGGGAAACTACCTGAGGAACATCAGAAAACAGTCGCAATCGTAGGTGCAAGAAAATGCACCCCTTATGGAGAACAGCTTGCGCTGGAGTATGGAGAAGTTCTAGCGAAGGCTGGTGTCCAGATTATAAGCGGAATGGCAAGAGGAATTGATGGGGCGGCGCAAAGAGGTGCATTAAATGGACAGGGAGTTACATATGGTATATTAGGATGCGGCGTAGATATCTGTTATCCCAAAGAACATCAGGGGCTTTATATGGATATCCAGAAAAAAGGAGGAATCCTGTCGGAACAGCCGCCAGGGGAACCGCCTTTTGCCAGTTATTTTCCAGCCCGCAATCGAATCATTAGTGGACTGGCAGATGCAGTGCTTGTGCTGGAGGCACGGGAAAAAAGTGGATCACTGATTACTGCAGACATGGCATTGGAGCAGGGGAAAGATGTATATGCATTGCCGGGGCCAGTGACAAGTCCCATGAGCCAGGGGTGTCATCGCCTGATTCAGCAAGGAGCAGATATACTTTTGAGTCCGGAAGAACTGCTAAAAGACCTTGGAATTTCCTGGGGAATGGAAGCGATGGAAAAACGGGAAAATAAAAAAGTGCTTGAAAGTACAGAAAATATGGTGTATAGTTGTCTCGATTTGTTCCCCAAGAGTGTTCATGCGCTTGTGGATCTGACAAAATTGGAACCAGAAGTGGTCATGCGGGAACTTGTGAGCCTTCAATTAGAAGGAAAAGTAGAAGAAATATCAAAGAATTATTATGTAAGAACAAGGCGATGATTTATGTGAGATGCCTTGATTCTTAGTGGAGGTAGTATCATATGGCAAGGTATCTGGTCATTGTGGAATCACCAACAAAGGTGAAGACAATTAAAAAATTTCTCGGAAGTAATTATGTAGTGACTGCTTCCAACGGTCATGTACGTGATTTACCAAAGAGTCAACTTGGAATTGATCCGGAAAATGATTTTGAGCCAAAGTATATTACAATCAGAGGAAAAGGTGAGCTGCTTGCAGCACTTCGCAAAGAGGTGAAAAAGGCAGATAAAGTATATCTCGCAACTGACCCTGACCGCGAGGGAGAGGCAATTTCCTGGCATTTGAGCAAAGCACTAAAATTAGAAGATAAAAAAACATATCGAATCAGTTTTAACGAAATTACGAAGAATGCGGTAAAGACATCTTTGAAAAATGCCCGCGAGATTGATATGGATTTAGTAGATGCGCAGCAGGCAAGAAGAGCCCTTGACCGTATTGTAGGATACAAGATCAGTCCACTGTTGTGGGCAAAAGTAAAACGAGGATTGAGTGCAGGTCGTGTACAGTCTGTGACACTTCGCATTATTGCAGACCGTGAAGAAGAGATTAATGCATTTATCCCAGAAGAATATTGGACTTTGGATGCCAACTTGAAGGTCGCAGGAGAAAAGAAACTTTTGAACGCGAAATTCTATGGAACAGAGAAAAACAAGATAACAATTTCATCCAAAGAAGAGCTGGACGCAATTGTGAAAGAAATTGAAGATGCAGAGTATTATGTAGATGACGTGAAAAAGGGAGAACGTACGAAGAAAGCTCCTGTGCCTTTTACAACGAGTACACTGCAGCAGGAAGCTTCCAAAGCATTGAATTTTGCAACAGCAAAAACAATGAGAATTGCACAGCAGCTTTACGAAGGTGTAGATATCAAAGGAAGTGGAACGGTAGGTTTGATTACTTATCTTCGTACCGATTCAACAAGAATTTCTGACGAAGCAGATGCAAATGTGCGAAGCTATATTGCGGAACAGTATGGAGAACAGTTTGTTGCTGTTGGAGAAGCAAAAGAGAAGGAAAATAAAAAGATTCAGGATGCGCATGAAGCTATTCGTCCAACGGATGTGACTCGTACACCGGCAGCAGTAAAAGATTCATTATCCAGAGATCAGTTCCGTCTGTATCAGTTGATTTGGAAGCGTTTTGTTGCCAGCAGAATGCAGCCAGCCAGATATGAGACAACTTCTGTGAGAATCGCGGCTGGTCAGTATCGCTTCACAGTTGCTGCTTCTAAAGTTGTATTTGAAGGATTCCGTACAGTTTATGTAGAAGCTGGAGAAGAAAAAGAAGAAAATAAAGTGCTGCTTAAGAGTTTGGATAAAAATTCGAAGCTTACAAAAGAAAGCTTTGATGCAAAACAGCACTTCACACAGCCACCAGCACATTATACAGAAGCTGCGTTAGTTAAGACATTGGAAGAGCTTGGCATTGGACGTCCAAGTACGTATGCACCAACAATCTCAACCATCATTGCACGAAGATACGTTGCAAAAGAAGGAAAGAACCTGTATCTGACAGAGATTGGTGAAGTAGTAAACAACATCATGAAACAGTCATTCCCAAGTATTGTAGATGTGAACTTTACAGCAAATATGGAAGGACTTTTGGACGGCGTAGCCGAAGGAAAGATTAAGTGGAAAACAGTCATTGAGAATTTCTATCCAGATATTGAACAGGCAGTTCAGAAAGCTGAAGAGGAATTGGAGCACATTAAGATTGAAGACGAAGTTACAGATGTTATCTGTGAGCAGTGTGGAAGAAACATGGTTGTAAAATACGGACCACACGGCAAGTTCCTTGCTTGCCCAGGATTCCCGGACTGTAAGAATACAAAACCTTATCTGGAAAAGATAGGAGTTGCCTGCCCAATTTGCGGAAAAGAAGTAGTTCTTCGAAAGACCAAAAAGGGAAGAAAATATTACGGATGTGAAGATAATCCAGAATGTGATTTCATGTCCTGGCAGAAACCATCAAAGGAAAAATGCCCAAAATGTGGCAAATATATGGTGGAAAAAGGCAACAAACTGTGCTGTAGTGATGAACACTGTGGATTTGCCGAAAATAAAGAAAAGAACTAAAAAATAATTAGGGAATTTGTTGAAAAATTCGGAATTGTATGATAATATTACTTTCAAAGGATGGTGGGATGTAAATGAGCGTACAATTATTGGATAAAACAAGAAAAATCAACAAATTACTGCATAATAACAATTCGAGTAAAGTGGTTTTTAACGACATCTGTGAAGTTTTGACTGAAATTTTAAATTCTAACGTACTTGTTGTTAGTAAAAAAGGAAAAGTTCTTGGTATGAGTAAGTGTGAAGGAGTCGACTTTATCGGAGAATTGATCCAGAATGAGGTTGGAAAGCATATTGATAATATGTTAAACGAGCGACTCTTAAGCATTCTTTCTACAAAAGAAAACGTGAATCTCCAGACATTAGGATTTTCAGCTGCAGAAGTTTCTGGCTATCAGGCGATTATTACACCAATTGATATTGCGGCAGAAAGACTTGGAACTTTATTCATTTACAAGAAGAATGAATGGTATGAGATTGACGACATTATTTTAAGTGAATATGGTACTACAGTTGTTGGACTTGAAATGCTCCGCTCTGTGAACGAGGAAAGTGCAGAAGAATCTAGAAAAGAACACATTGTTCAGTCTGCAATCAGCACATTGTCTTATTCTGAGTTAGAGGCAATCATTCATATTTTTGAAGAACTGGATGGAACAGAGGGAATTCTTGTTGCAAGTAAAATTGCTGACAGAGTAGGAATCACAAGATCTGTAATTGTAAATGCACTTCGCAAATTTGAAAGTGCAGGTGTTATTGAATCAAGATCTTCTGGTATGAAGGGAACGTATATTAAAGTTGTGAACGATTATGTGTTTACAGAACTTGAGAATATTAAAGCAGAACGTAATAGTTAAAAGAAAAGGGTATCAGGTTACTGATACCCTTAATCTTGATTGAAAGAGGAAAAAATATGTATCAGGATTGTCCAGTAAAATTGAAAATGAAGCGACTTTTTTTGAATGACAGTTTGTTTGATGAGAACGTGCATAACTGCAAGATCATTCAGTATAATTCAGAAGAAGAAAACATATACTTATTAGCGGGAAAGACAGAACTAACAATGTTTTCGTTGGATGCAGAGTATGAATGCGAAATCGGCACAGAAGAAGGCGAAGTAAAGTGCGTTGGAACACTCATTGAGCGATATTTGAGTAAGATGGGAAAAGTTCTGGTATTTCATGTGCATAATGGATTTTATAAAAAACTTGTAAATGAAAGATAAAAACTTATAAAGTAAAAATAAAGTATGTTGACAAAACAAGTGGAGAGTGCTATTTTATATCTAGATTGATTTAGCACTCTCTTTTTATGAGTGCTAACAAAAAAGGACTTTTAATTTAAAGGAGGAATAGATATGAAATTAGTACCATTAGGAGACAGAGTAGTTATTAAACAGTTAATCGCTGAGGAAACTACAAAATCAGGAATCGTGATCCCTGGACAGTCTAAAGAAAAACCACAGCAGGCTGAAGTAATTGCAGTAGGACCTGGAACAAAAGATGTAGAGATGAACGTGACAGTTGGTCAGAAGGTTATTTATTCAAAATATGCAGGAACAACTGTTGAGATTGAAAATGAAGAATACATTATCGTAAAACAGGACGATATCCTCGCAATTTGTGAATAAAAACAGACAGGAAGTTATTTAGGAGGCGTAAGATCATGGCAAAAGAAATTAAATACGGAGCAGAAGCCAGAGCAGCGTTAGAAGCAGGCGTAAATCAGTTAGCAGATACAGTAAGAGTAACACTTGGACCAAAAGGACGCAATGTAGTTCTTGATAAATCATTTGGAGCACCATTGATTACAAATGATGGTGTAACAATTGCAAAAGAAATCGAATTAGAAGATGCTTTCGAAAACATGGGAGCACAGTTGATCAAAGAAGTTGCAGCAAAGACAAATGATGTTGCAGGTGATGGTACAACAACAGCGACAGTACTTGCACAGGCAATGGTACATGAAGGTATGAAGAACCTTGCAGCAGGAGCAAACCCAATCATCCTTCGTAAAGGTATGAAAAAAGCAACAGATGCAGCAGTTGAAGCAATCGCAAAGATGTCCAGCAAAGTTACTGGAAAAGAACAGATTGCAAACGTAGCTTCTATCTCAGCTGGAGATGTAGAAGTTGGAGCAATGGTAGCAGATGCTATGGAAAAGGTTTCTAACGATGGCGTAATCACAATCGAAGAATCTAAGACAATGAAGACAGAACTTGACTTAGTAGAAGGTATGCAGTTCGACCGTGGATACATTTCCGCATACATGGCAACAGACATGGATAAGATGGAAGCAGTATTGGATGAACCATACATCTTAATCACAGATAAGAAGATTTCTAATATTCAGGAAATCCTTCCAGTATTAGAACAGATCGTTCAGTCTGGGGCAAGACTTTTAATCATTGCAGAAGATGTTGAGGGAGAAGCACTTACAACATTGATTGTAAACAAATTACGTGGAACATTCAACGTTGTTGCTGTTAAAGCTCCAGGATATGGCGACAGAAGAAAAGAAATGTTAAAAGATATCGCAACACTTACAGGTGGTCAGGTGATTTCTGAAGAACTTGGTCTTGACTTGAAAGAAACAACATTAGATATGCTCGGACGTGCAAAATCTGTAAAAGTACAGAAAGAAAACACAGTAATCGTAGATGGATACGGTGCAAAAGAAGCAATCGGTGCGCGTGTTTCCCAGATTAAATCTCAGATTGAAGAAACAACATCTGATTTTGACAGAGAAAAACTTCAGGAAAGACTTGCAAAACTTGCAGGTGGTGTAGCAGTTATCCGTGTAGGTGCTGCAACAGAAACAGAGATGAAAGAAGCAAAACTTCGTATGGAAGATGCT
>CAZPZR010000036.1:0-18653 GCA_964591105.1 uncultured Lachnospiraceae bacterium
CCACCGGACGTTATCCGGCATCCTGCCCTGCGAAGCCCGGACTTTCCTCACCTGCGGCCTTTCGGCACTTGCAGCTGCGATTACTTGTTTCACTCACGTCTACCTTATCATAAAAAACAAAAAAAGGCAAATAAAAAGGAAAATATCCTATCAACAAATTTCCTTTTTATCTGCCATTCTATCATTCTAAGACAACATCATCCAGCAAACCTGATCCATCTGCTGCCGTTGTCGCCAACTGATCACAGCGTTCATTCTGCGGGTGTCCATCGTGTCCCTTCACCCAGACGAACTTTACTTGATGCTTTTCCTTCGCGGCAAGAAGTCTCTTCCACAAATCCACGTTCTTCACTGGTTCGTTCTTTCCTCGCTTCCAGCCTTTCTTCAGCCATCCATCAATCCAATGCTGATTAAAGGCATCCACAACATACTTTGAATCAGAATAAAGTTCTACCTCGCATGGACGATTCAGTGCTTCCAGACCGGCAATCACCGCCATAAGTTCCATGCGGTTGTTTGTCGTCTTCTTATATCCTTGAGACAACTCCTTCGTATGAAGATTCCCTTTCGTATCAATGTACTCTAAGACCGTACCATATCCGCCTGGTCCATCTGGATTTCCTCTTGCTGCCCCATCCGTATAAATCTTTACGTGCATGAATGCTTCTCCCTTGTTCTACTTTTCTTCCACACCAGTGATTACTTCTACTGCATGAATCAGTTCTGCAAGGATAAATCTCAAGCTTTCCTTTGCTGCTCCTGCTTTGCCTGGAAGATTTACAATCAGTGTATTCTTTCTAATTCCTGCAACTCCACGATTTAACATGGAACGTTTTGTAATCGTACCGAGATGTGCACGTAATGCTTCCGGAATTCCACGTACTTCACGTTCTACAATATCTAATGTAGCTTCTGGTGTACAGTCTTCCATTGCACAACCTGCTCCACCTGTTGTTAAGATCAGGTCTGCTAACTGATCATCTGCTAAACGCTGCATAACAGTTGCAAGCACCTTTCTGTCTGTTGGCAATGCTTTCATAAACACTACCTGAATTTTATTTTCCTCGAGAATCTTTTTGATGATCTCGCCTGCTTTATCTTCTTCTTTTTCTCTGTAAATATCAGTATTTGCTGTAAGTATAGCAACTCTCATCATCGTACCTCCATTATTATCATTGGTCGTTCATTTGGACATTATAACACAAAAATGTCATAAGGTACACCTTTAAATAATAATACACACCATCCCGCCATTGCTGTCATTTACAATTTTCTGCATCGTATCCTGCAATTTCTCCTGACTTTCTTCGTTAATCATGGCCAGTTTATTTTTCATCCCATCAACTACAAGGTCTTCTACTGATTTCCCAAATATATTCGTGTTCCAGATTCCGCCTTCCTTTTCTCCGGTATCTTTGATGTAAGTAATCAGGTCTTGAGCCTGCTGTTCGTTTCCTACAATCGGTGCAATCTCCGTTTCTATATTTGCGCGAATCAAATGAATAGACGGCGCTTCCGAATGTATCTTCACCCCATACTTATTTCCCTGTTTGATTATCATCGGTTCTTCTAGACGTATATCATTTTTTTCAGGGCAGACCACACCATATCCTTTTTGTTTCACTGCTGCAAACGCATCTTTTACTTCCGCATATTCCTGTTGAATCTCTGACAAATGTTTCATTGCTGCAATCAATTCATATTGTCCAGAGATGGTTACTCCCGTCAGTTCACTTAGCATTTCGTAATAATAGTGTTCTGCAATCTTGACACGTATACTCACGCATCCTGTATCCATACCGATTTTATCGATTTCCCATCCTTCTATGTATTCACTTTGAGGGGATTGTAGCTTTTTACGGACATCTTTGATCTGTGTAATCTGCTGTAATGCATTTTGAATGTGCATGAGAAGATCTTGCTTAATTTTGTGCGTTCTTGAAAGCATCTCCACCCATTTCGGTGTATAAAACTGCACCTCAGAAACCGGGAACTCATCCAACACAGCTTCCAAGATTTGATAGATGTCTCCTTCTTTCAATTGTTCACAATTAACGGCAATTGCTTTCACACTATATGCGTTTTCTATTTCCTGAACTATTTGTTTTGCATCTTCTCCGTAAGGTTTTTTCGTATTTACAAGCACTACAAATGGTTTTCCAATATTTTGCAGTTCTTTTATCGTTTTCGCTTCTGCTTCTCGATAGTTTTCCCGTGGAATTTCCCCGATACTGCCATCCGTTGTCACAACAATTCCTATGGTCGCGTGGTCATGAATCACTTTTCGAGTTCCAATTGCCGCTGCCTTCGTAAATGGAATTTCCTGCTCGAACCACGGTGTCTTTACCTGGCGTTCTTCTTCTCCCTCCAAGTGTCCCTTCACACCATCCACCATATATCCAACACAATCAATCAACCGAACCTTTACCATTGTATCTTCCGACAATTGAATAGCTGCGGCTTCCTTCGGAACAAATTTAGGTTCTGTTGTCATGATTGTTTTTCCTGATGCCGACTGCGGAAGTTCATCCCTCGTTCTTTCCTTTCCATGCTCATCCGATATATGCGGCAAGACCAGCACATCCATAAAACGTTTGATAAATGTTGATTTTCCTGTCCGCACAGGTCCAACTACTCCCAGATAGATTTCTCCGTTTGTTCGGGCTTCTATATCTTTGTACAATTGTAATGCTTCCATATTGATATCCCCCTTGTCAAGTTGATAAAATTTATGCGCAGAAATCAAGTCTTAGAACTTAATCTCTGCGCATTCTTTTATCTCCACTTCAAGTGAGCTTTATTCTGACCATGGAAGAGCGGAATGTTCTTCTTTTGTGTCTCTTAACATCAATTCATTCACTGCTTCTCTTGGATCTTTTCCTTCGAAAAGTACTTCATTTACCTTTCCAATGATTGGAAGGGATACTCCATATTTTTCACCAAGTTTTACAGCTGCTTTTGTAGAATATACACCTTCTACAACCATCTGTACTTCATCCATTGCTTCCTGCATAGATTTTCCCTGTCCCATGAGGTAACCTGCTTTACGGTTACGGCTGTGAACACTTGCACAAGTAACAATAAGATCTCCGATTCCTGTTAATCCTGTAAAGCTTTCGATGGCTCCTCCCATCTTCACTCCAAGGCGAGCAATCTCAGCGATTCCACGTGTGATCAATGCAGCTTTTGTATTATCTCCATATCCCATACCATCTGCGATTCCTGCTGCCAATGCGATAACATTCTTCAAAGAACCACCAAGTTCCATACCTAAACGGTCTGGGCTGATATATACGCGGAATACCTCATTGCTGAACATTTCCTGCAGATACTTCGCTGTCTTTTCACTCTTTGCTCCAATTACTACTGTTGTTGGAAGTCCACGTCCTACTTCTTCTGCATGACTAGGACCAGATAATACTGTCACATTTGCCTGAGGAATTTCTTCTTCAATCTGCTGTGACAATGTCATTAATGTACTTTCTTCAATCCCCTTTGCAACGTCTACGATAATCTGTCCTTCTGCTACAAATGAGCTCATATTACGAGCAGTACTTCTTGTGTATGGTGATGGTACCGCAAGAACGATACAATCTTTTCCTTTCACTGCACACTCTAAATCAGATGTAAATTCCATATCATCTGGAATCTTTACTCCTGGTAATTTGCTTTTATGCTCTCTTTCTTCGGAAAGCATCTTTACTTCATCTTCTGAAATAGACCATACACATACCTGGTGACCATTCTTATGAAGATTCAGTGCCAACGCAGTTCCCCAGCTTCCTGCTCCGATAATACCTACATTTGCCATTATACTTCCTCCTATTTTTTACTTTTTCCAACACTGAGTTTGTTCTCAGTTCCATTCATCAAGCGCCTAATATTTTCTTTATGCTTATAGACAGCAGATATCAATAACAACGCTGCGATTGCATACATCTCATACAGATATCCTCCGGATACACCAAAACCTCCCATCTGTCCATAAACAATAATCTCAATCAAATAAAGTGTTACAACCACCAAGGATCCTACAGACACATATCTGGTAATTCCTACCACTGTAGCAAATGCTACCAGGCAGATTAATGTCATCGGAAGATTGGTTGTACTGGCAAGAAGTCCTGCTGTTGCAGCAATTCCTTTCCCACCTTTAAATTTCAGATAAAATGGATAATTATGCCCAAGGACTGCTCCCATTCCTGCGTACATTGTCAGCATAGGAATCATCTCTGGATGACTATCACCAAAGATAAGGCGAACAGCCATAACCGCGAAGATACACTTAAACGCATCTCCTAAAAATGTAATTGCGCCTGCCTTCCAGCCCATCGTTCTTAACGCATTCGTCGTACCCGCATTACCGCTTCCCATGGTTCGTATATCGACTTGATGAAGTTTCCCATAGATGTAACCAGTCTGAAAAAGTCCAAATACATATCCAATTGCTAAGCATATGATACGTTCCATCTTACTTTTCCTTTCTTTCTCTGATAAAGAACTTCAGAGAAGTTCCCTTGAAGCCAAATGCTTCTCGAATCTTATTTTCCAAATATCTTGTATATGAGAAATGCATCAACTCTTTGTCATTAACAAAAATAACAAATGTTGGTGGTTTTACAGATACCTGTGTAATGTAATAAAGTTTCAAACGTTTTCCCTTGTCTGATGGTGGCTGCTGCATAGCAACTGCTTCCATCATGATTTCATTCAAGACACCTGTTGCAACACGGAGTGTCTGATTCTCAATTACCATATCGATCATATCATACAGCTTTGGTAATCTCTGACCTGTTTCTGCTGATACATACATAATCTCTGCATATGGCATAAAGGAAAGTACACGCCGTACTTCATTCTCATATTCTTTCATTGTCTTGTCGTTCTTTTCAATGGCATCCCACTTATTTACAACAACAATGATTCCTTTTCCTCGTTCATGGGCGATACCTGCAATCTTAGCATCCTGTTCTGTAACACCTTCTGTTGCATCGATCACCACGAGGACAACATCTGCTCGTTCTACCGCTGTTACTGTACGAATGATACTGAAACGTTCCAGTTCTTCCTTAATCTTATTCTTCTTACGGAGTCCTGCAGTATCGATAAATACATACTCTTTTCCATTGTGTACAACATCTGTATCGATGGCATCTCTTGTAGTACCTGCGATATTAGAAACGATTACTCGCTGTTCTCCCACAAGCTTGTTGATAATGGAAGACTTTCCTACATTTGGCTTTCCTACGATTGCCACACGTGGTCTTTCATCCTCTTCCTCTTCACCTGTCTGTTCTGGGAAATGCTTCACAACTTCATCCAGCATATCTCCAATTCCAAGTCTGGAAGATGCTGAGATTGGCAATGGATCTCCAATTCCAAGATTATAGAATTCATACACATCTGCCATGAATTTGTCAAAGTTGTCCACTTTATTTACAACAAGAACGACTGGTTTTCCAGAACGTCTGAGCATGTCTGCTACTTTTGAATCCGCATCGATCAGTCCCTGTCTTACATCTGTAATAAACATAATTACATCTGCAGTGTCAATCGCAATCTGAGCCTGTTCTCTCATCTGAGAAAGAATAATATCTTTGCTCTCAGGTTCAATACCGCCAGTATCAATCAATGTAAAATCTTTATCCAGCCAGTTTACATCCGCATAAATACGGTCACGTGTAACTCCTGGTGTATCTTTTACAATTGATATCTTCTCTCCTGCCAGCACATTAAAAAGTGTAGATTTTCCAACATTAGGTCTTCCTACAATTGCTACTACTGGTTTACTCATCTTCTATCTCCTGTTCTTTCAATCTAATTGATAATTGCTTCTATAAAATCTCGTCCGCTTGATTTTACAATATCTATCTTCACTTGTAAAGCATCTTCCAGTTCAGAAAGTGTAACATCATCCAAAAATACCTCTTCCTGACTGCGAAGCATGTTACATGGAAGCAGCAGACGCTCTCCAAGTTCCTGATCTTTCAACTGCTTCTTCAGATCCTGTCCTGTAACCAGACCAGAAACCGTAATCAGTTCTCCGAAGAAATCATTTCTAATTGGATATACCTGGATTTTTGTCTTCGGATACTTCTCCATCAACTTCTCTGCCATCTTTTGAATGTATGGATATGGAAGAAGTCCTGTGGCCATCGATACCTGTCGCTCTTTCTGGTCTCCTTCACATGCTGCATACGCTTCTTCAAACTCATTTTCCAAAAGTCGAAGCATACCAACCCCATTTTCCAACTGCAGATATCCATCATAACGTTCTTCTTCTGGCACTTCCTCGCCAGCCAGAATATACCACTCATCCCCTGCGTGAATGAAATGATAACCATAAGTATCATAAATCTTCTTCTGCCACTTATGGATAATCTCTAACGTTGCCTTCGCATCTTCCTTTGTAAATGGTTCCAATGGATATAATCCATCTCGATACTTCGTCAGACCAACTGGAACAACTGATACACTCTGTAGGCATGGAATGTACTTTGTCATCTCTGAGATGCTTCGCTCCAGTTCTTCTCCATCATTCACACCCTTGCAAAGTACAATCTGTCCATTCATCTGGATTCCGCCTTCGTAAAGCTTGTCTACTTTTTTCAATGCATCTCCTGCAAAACGATTGTGAAGCATCTTACAGCGAAGCTCTGGATTCATCGTCTGGAAGGAAATATTGATTGGTTCCAAATGGTAACGAACGATTCGGTCAATATCCTTCTCGCTCATATTCGTTAATGTAACATAGTTCCCCTGCAGGAATGAGAGTCTGGAATCATCATCCTTAAAATACAGTGTCTCACGCATTCCCTTTGGCATCTGATCGATAAAGCAAAACATGCACTTGTTTCTACAAGAACGATATTCATCCATCAACCCTTGTTCGAACTCGATTCCCAAGTCTTCCTCGTAATCTTTCTCAATCTCAAGTTCCCACTCTTCTCCATCTGCCTTTTCAATCAACAGTGTCAGATATTCATCATTGACATAAAAATGATAATCGAATACATCTTCCACTTCATTATCATTCACGGAAATCAATTTGTCTCCCGCTTCAATCCCAAGTTCATCCGCAATACTTCCCGGAAGAACCGACTTTATTTTATGTTCGTGTTTCATATTTCCACTCGTTTCTTTCATAAAATTATGCTTATCGCAAATTACATTATAACCCACATCTTAAAAATAGTCCAACCAAACATTGACCTTTTTCACTATTCAGTATTATAATCAATGTTAGGATAAATTTAATACAAACATATAGGAGATTATCATGCCAAACATTAAATTGATGGAACAAGCATTACCTGTAGCACCTTTAAAGATTGCAGCACTGGACAGCTGCTCAGAGATGGGAAAACGCGTAAACGATTATATCGTTCAGTTCAGACAAGATACGTTAAAAGAATCTTTAGATTCTCCACTTTACGCATCTTATCAGAGTGACAATTATCTGATTAATTGTAGTTGTCCTCGTTTTGGTTCTGGAGAAGCCAAAGGACGTATCGGCGAATCTATCCGTGGAAAAGACCTTTTCGTCTTAGTTGACGTTTGTAATCACAGCCTTACTTATACAGTAAATGGATATACAAACCACATGTCTCCAGACGATCATTTCCAGGATTTGAAGCGTATCATTGCTGCCGCAAACGGAAAAGCTCATCGTGTAAATGTTATCATGCCATTCCTTTACGAAAGCAGACAGCACAAGCGTTCCAAGAGAGAATCTCTGGACTGTGCACTTGCCCTTCAGGAATTAGTTGATATGGGTGTGAAAAACATTATTACATTTGATGCTCATGACCCACGTGTACAGAACTCAATCCCATTGCACGGTTTTGACAACTTTACACCAGCATATCAGTTTATCAAAGCTCTCTTCCGTGTAGAGCCAGATTTCCAGATTGATAAAGAGCATTTGATGATCATCAGCCCGGACGAAGGTGCAATGTCACGTGCCGTATACTTATCAAACATCCTCGGTGTTGATATGGGTATGTTCTACAAGCGCCGTGACTACTCCAAAGTTGTAAATGGTAAAAACCCAATCGTTGCACATGAATTCCTTGGTTCTGATATTACTGGAAAAACTGTAATCATCGTAGATGATATGATTGCTTCCGGTGAAAGTATGTTAGATGTTGCAAAACAGATGAAAGAACGTGGTGCAAGCAAAGTAATCGTATGCACAACTTTTGGTCTTTTTACAGAAGGATTTGATAAGTTTGATGACTACTACAATAAGGGTTACATCAGCCGTGTAATTACTACAAACCTTACATATCTTCCAGAAGAAGCTAAGGAGAAACCATACTTTGTTGTTGCAGATATGGCTAAGTTTATCGCACTTATTATTGATGCATTCAACCACGACATCACACTTAGCTCTGTATTAAACCCAACAGACAAGATTCACAAACTTCTTGAAAAACACAATCAAAGATAAACTTTTATCTTGCCATTAAGAAACAGGCGAGAACATCCTCTTTCGAGTTGTTCTCGCCTGTTTTGTTTTCCAATCTATCTACAAATTAAAAATCTGTATACTTTCCACCTTTTTCCATTTTAATGCCTTTTGCAGCAGCCATCTCAGACACTGTCACAAGCTGGTATCCTTCTTCCTCTAACATTGGAATCAATTCAATTGCCGCATCTACAGACTCTGTATGGATATCGTGCATCAGGATAATGTCTCCATCCTTTACATTTTCCATAACAGTTTCAATTGTCTTCTCCGCATTACGTGTCTTCCAGTCCAAAGTATCGATGTTCCAAAGAATCAATGGAAGTCCTGCATGTTTTTTCAAAGTCTGACTGATTGCACCATATGGCGGACGCAGAACTGTCGCACCAGAATCTACAATATCTTCTAACAGTTCATTCGTTGTCTTTACTTCCTTCTTTACACCCTTTGCATCAAGTTTTGATAAATCTGCATGATCCAAAGAATGATTTCCAAGTTCACAGCCTATCTTTTTCATCTTCTTGATCTCATCTTTGTAGCGAGGAATGTTCGTTCCCACCATGAAGAATGTCGCATGAGCATCATGTTTTTCCAATACTTCCAACAACTCTCCGGTTCTTGCTCCGGGACCATCGTCAAAGGTTAATGCTACCATTGGTTTATCTGGATCCACATCTATCTTTTTCTTAGAAACAAATTTTCCTTCATCATCGAATGTATAAAGTGCCATTCCGATGTACACATCGCCTGTTGCAAGCTTTCCATCTTGATGGAAGAAATATTCATTCTTTTTAATGGTATTCCATCCACTCACTGCTTTTCCATTCTTACCAAAGTAATAGCGGTCGCTCTCAACCTTCTGCCAGCACTTTGTCTGCATCTTTCCATCTTCATCAAAGAAATATGTAGAATCTCCGATTATCTGAAGACCTGTAACCATCTCTCCGTTCGCATCGAAATAATATTTCTTGCCCAGAGACTTGACAAATTCTTCTTTTACATAGCTCCCGTCATAACGTTTAAACTTCGTACCATCCCAGTCACCTACTGGATTCTTTACATGAACGGAACCTGATACAAGTTCCAGATCCACACTTCCATTCCACTCTTCATCCAACTTTTTCTGAAAATCTTTATCCAGCTTAATCTCTGCAGTATAGTCACCTTCTACGTCTGCATCTGCATCTGTCTGAATGGTGTATCCTTTTCCTGCTTTCAGATCATCTACCAGATCTTGAATAGTATACTTCTCTTCTTTGTTCAAGACGCACTTTTCATTCCCATCCATTGTGACAGTCGCTGTCAATTCTGGCATCTTCTCTCCTTGCAGAAGTTCTGCCTCATTCACCGTGAGGTCAATCCTTGCTCCTCCATAATATGCTACTGTCTTTTTCACGCCAAGTGCCACTACAATGCAAATGACAAAAAGAGCAAGAAACTTCATGATTCTCACTCTCTTCTTATATCTTTTATATCCACGAATTCCTCGCCTTACTGCTCCAGTCATGCTTATCGTCTCCCTTTCCATTAACCCCTATTTATACAAATAGTATAACGCAATTCGACACAATTCGCAACGAAGCTTCTATGAAGATTTCTTTAAAAATTATTAAGAAAATATTACTGAATTACTCGAACTCGTAACACTTCCTTTACTCTTTTCAACTCTTCTACCACTGCTGCCGGAACTTCGGAATCAATATCAATCATCGTATATGCATAGCTTCCTTTACTTTTGTTTGTAAGATCCGCAATGTTCATATTATCTGCCGCCAGTATTTTCGTAAACTGGCCGATCATGTTCGGAACATTGTGATGCATCAATACAATTCTTGTATTTTCTCCGCGATATCCCATATCACAGTTTGGATAATTCACAGAATTACGAATATTTCCATTTTCAAGGTAATCTCGAACCTGTTTTACCGCCATAATTGCACAGTTATCTTCAGATTCCTCAGTAGACGCTCCCAAATGTGGAATCACAATCGCACCTTTCACCCCTGCAGTTACAGAAGTTGGAAAATCAGAAACATAGTGCTTCACATGTCCGGAAATCAATGCATCCACCATTGCTTCTTCATCCACAAGAACATCTCTGGCAAAATTCAAGACAATTACGCCTTTTTTCATCAGATTGATTGCATCTCGATCTATCATCCCCTTCGTGCTGTCTAATGCAGGCACATGAATGGTAATATAATCGCATTCCTTGTAGATTTCATCAATAGTTTTCGCATGATGAATTCTTCTTGACAATCTCCATGCAGAATCTACAGATACATATGGGTCATATCCATAGACATCCATTCCCAGATGTTCTGCTGCATTGGCAACAAGCACTCCAATTGCGCCCAAACCAATAACACCCAGTTTCTTCCCTTCCAGTTCACATCCAGCAAATGCTTTTTTTGCCTTTTCTGCTGCTTTTGCAATCTCGCCGTCTTCTTCGTGCTCCTGCACCCACTGAATGCCACCGATCACGTCTCTGGAAGCAAGAAGCATTCCAGCAATCACAAGCTCTTTTACACCATTTGCATTGGCTCCTGGCGTATTAAATACAACAATTCCCTCTTCCGCGCAACGGTCCAGTGGAATATTATTGACTCCTGCTCCTGCACGTGCGATCGCTTTTAACTCAGCTGGAAATGTCATCTCATGCATCGCTGCACTGCGCACAAGGATTGCATCAGCCACCTCGGGACTGCTCACTGGCGCATACTCATCTGTAAATTTTTCAAGACCTACTTCTGCAATTGGATTTAAGCAATGATATTTGTACATAATTATAAATTCTCCTCTTCAAACGTTTTCATAAATGCTACTAAAGCTTCCACTCCTTCAATTGGCATTGCGTTATAAATACTTGCACGCATTCCACCAACCGAACGATGGCCTTTCAGATTTTCAAACCCGGCGGCTTTCGCCTCTTGAATAAATTTCGCATCTAATTCATCGTTTCCTGTCACAAATGGAACATTCATCAAAGATCTGTCTTTTGGACAAACCGTTCCACGAAACAGCTTGCTTTCATCCAGAAAATCATAGAGAACCTTGGCTTTCTTTTCATTTCTTTTCTTCATTGCTTCTAAGCCTCCCTGATTTTTCAACCAGCGGAACACTTTTCCACAAATATAAATACCATATGCCGGCGGTGTATTATACAGAGACTTTGCGTCAGCGTGCGTCTGATACATTAGCATCGTCGGTGTACCTGGATAAACCTCTTTCGTAATCAGATCTTCTCGAATGATTGCGATCACAACACCGGCCGGACCGACATTTTTCTGCACGCCGCCATAAAGCATCCCGTATTTTTCCACATCCACAGGTTCAGACAAAAAGCAGGAGGAGATGTCTGCAATCAATGTCTTTCCCTTTGTATTTGGCAATTCTTTAAATTTTGTACCATATATCGTGTTATTTTCGCAGATATACACGTAATCTGCATCTTCATTCACCGGCAGATCAGAGCAATCCGGAATATAGGAAAATGTCTGGTCTTCAGAAGAAGCAATCACATTGACTTTTCCATATTTTTCAGCTTCTTTCGCCGCCTTTTTCGCCCATTGTCCTGTTACAATATAATCTGCAACGCCGTGTTTCATGAAGTTCATTGGAATCATCGCAAACTGCTGATGAGCGCCACCTTGCAAAAATAGAACCTTATAGTTCTCTGGAATCTGCATAAGTTCACGCAAATCAGCCTCTGCTGTTTCGATGATCTCCTGAAATGCTTTCGAGCGGTGACTCATTTCCATCACGGACATCCCGGTTCCTTGATAATCTAACATCTCTGCTGCTGCCTCTCTCAATACCTCTTCTGGCAATACTGCCGGTCCTGCTGAAAAATTGTACACTCTTCTCATATAGCATCTCCTATTCTTGATTTAATCTTAAACTAGTTCACCTATTACTCACTTTTTGCCTTCAAATCATTTTCATCAAATGCTTCACTGATTGCTGCTCCTGGTGCAACCATTGGCCAAACTTTGTCATCACTGTCAATCTGGCAATCGATTACCACTGGTTTTCCAAGAGAAAGAGCTTCCCCAAAAGCTTTATTAAATTCTTCCTTTGTTGTTGCGCGAAGTCCTGTTGCCCCCATTGCTTCCGCAAGCTTTACAAAATCTACGGCATCATTTAACACCGTTGCTGAATAGCGCTGTCCATAGAACAAATTCTGCCACTGTCGTACCATTCCAAGTACGTGATTATTTACAACTACTTGAATCACTGGAATGTTGTAACGTGCAGCTGTTGCAATTTCGTTCATATTCATACGGAAACATCCGTCTCCTGCAATATTAACGACTGTTTTTTCCGGAACTCCTGTTTTTGCTCCGATTGCTGCTCCTAAACCATATCCCATAGTTCCAAGTCCACCGGACGTCAGAAGTGTTCTTGGGTTTGTATATTTATAATACTGAGCCGCCCACATCTGATGCTGTCCTACTTCTGTTACCACCACAGCTTCACCTTTCGTCTGGCGGTAAACTTCTTCGATCACGTAAGGTCCTGTCAGTGCTTCCTGGTTATATACCAATGGATATTTTTCTTTATATTCCATGATCTGAGCAACCCATTCTGCATGATTTTGCTGTTCTAATCTCTCATTCATCTTCTTCAAAGATACTTTGAGATCTCCAACAACTCCTTCTGTGATTAATACATTTTTATTCATTTCTGCAACATCTACATCAAACTGTAAGATTTTCGCATTATTTGCAAATTTCTTCGCATTTCCCGTTACACGGTCGCTGAATCTTGCTCCAACTACAATCAACAAATCGCATTCGCTGACTCCGTAGTTTGCCGTTTTGGTTCCATGCATTCCAAGCATTCCTGTGTACAGATCATCTGTTCCCGGAAATGCTCCTTTTCCCATCAGGGAATCTGTAACTGGTGCATCCACTTTCTTTACAAATTCATATAATTCTTCGCTAGCACCTGATAATACTGCACCACCGCCTACGAAAATATATGGTTTTTCTGATTCACGAATCAGCTTCACTGCATTCTCTAGGTCCTGCTCACAAATATTTTCAGGAGGAAGCACTGCTTCGATTTCTTCTTTTACATATTCGGCTACATTTGCTGTTACGTCTTTTGGAATATCAATCAGTACCGGACCTGGTCTTCCTTTTTTCGCAATTACAAATGCTTTTCGAATGGTATCGGCAAGATCATTTACATCTTTGACAATATAATTGTGTTTGGTGATTGGCATTGTAATTCCAGCAATATCAATTTCCTGGAAACTGTCCTTTCCAAGTAAGGAAACTCCTACGTTACATGTGATTGCTACAATTGGAATAGAATCCATGTATGCGGTTGCAATTCCAGTAACCAGGTTCGTTGCCCCCGGTCCACTTGTCGCAAAGCACACACCTACTTTTCCTGTTGCTCTCGCGTAGCCATCTGCTGCGTGCGCAGCTCCTTGTTCGTGTGAAGTTAAAATATGTTTTATTTCATCACTATGTTTATATAATGCATCGTATACATTTAGAATTGCTCCGCCTGGATAACCAAATACGGTATCCACACCTTGTTCTTTTAAACATTCGATTACAATTTCTGCCCCTGTCAACTGCATACCTTTGTTTCTCCTCTTCTAATGTATTTCTTACTATGTATATTCTTCTTAGTTCTTTGGAATCTCAAGAATTGCTCCTCGATTTCCAGATGTTACCATGGAAGCATATCTTGCAAGGTAGCCAGATGTTACTTTTGGTTCTCTAGGCTGCCAGTTTGCTCTTCTCTTTGCAAGTTCTTCGTCTGACACATCCATTTCCAGTTTCAGTTCTGGAATGTTAATCTTAATAATATCTCCTTCTTCCACAAGTGCGATTGGACCGCCAACTGCAGCTTCTGGAGATACATGACCAATGGATGCTCCTCTGGATGCTCCACTGAAACGTCCGTCTGTAATCAGTGCAACACTTGAACCAAGTCCCATACCTGCGATTGCAGATGTTGGGTTCAGCATTTCTCTCATACCTGGTCCACCTTTTGGTCCTTCGTAGCGGATAACCACAACGTCACCTGCAACAATTTTTCCACCTTTAATCGCATCGATTGCATCTTCTTCACAATCAAATACACGCGCTGGTCCTTCATGTACTAACATTTCATCGACTACTGCAGAACGTTTTACAACACTTCCGTCTGGTGCAAGATTTCCTTTTAATACGGCAAGACCACCTGTTGGAGTGTATGGATTGTCGATTGGGCGAATAACTTCCGGATTACGGTTGTATGCATGTTCAATATTTTCACCAACGGTCTTTCCAGTTACTGTCATGCAATCTGTATACAATAATCCCTTCTTATTCAGCTCATTCATAACTGCGTAGACACCACCGGCCTCGTTCAGATCTTCCATGTAAGTTGGACCTGCTGGTGCAAGGTGGCAGAGGTTTGGAGTCTTTTCACTGATTCCATTTGCAAAATCAATTTCAAAGTCCATACCGATTTCATGCGCAATTGCTGGTAAATGCAGCATACTGTTGGTAGAACATCCCAATGCCATATCTACAGTCAATGCATTTAAAATTGCTTTTTCTGTCATGATATCTCTTGGTCTGATGTTCTTCTCCCACATCTCCATAACTTTCATACCTGCATGTTTTGCAAGACGGATTCTTTCAGAATAAACTGCTGGGATTGTACCATTTCCACCAAGTCCCATACCAAGCACTTCTGTCAGGCAGTTCATGCTGTTTGCTGTATACATACCTGAACAAGAACCACAAGTTGGACATACTTTATTTTCAAATTCGCACAATTCATCGTCAGACATCATTCCTGCTGCGTTGGCTCTCCATAACTTTCATACCTGCATGTTTTGCAAGACGGATTCTTTCAGAATAAACTGCTGGGATTGTACCATTTCCACCAAGTCCCATACCAAGCACTTCTGTCAGGCAGTTCATGCTGTTTGCTGTATACATACCTGAACAAGAACCACAAGTTGGACATACTTTATTTTCAAATTCGCACAATTCATCGTCAGACATCATTCCTGCTGCGTTGGCTCCTACTGCTTCAAACATGCTGGAAAGGCTTCGTTTCTGTCCCTTCACATGACCTGCAAGCATTGGACCGCCACTGACAAATACTGTTGGCACGTTGATTCGTGCTGCTGCCATCAAAAGTCCCGGAACATTCTTGTCACAGTTTGGCACCATAACAAGTGCGTCAAACTGATGTGCCATTGCCATCGCTTCTGTAGAATCCGCAATCAGATCTCGTGTAACCAGAGAATATTTCATTCCGATGTGACCCATGGCAATTCCGTCACAAACCGCAATCGCTGGGAATACAATTGGAGTTCCGCCTGCCATTGCAACTCCCTGCTTTACTGCATTCACGATTTTGTCCAGATTCATGTGGCCCGGAACGATTTCATTATAGGAGCTGACAATTCCGACTAATGGACGTTCCATTTCTTCCTTTGTGAGGCCAAGCGCGTTGAATAATGAACGATGTGGCGCCTGCTGTTTTCCTTTTGTAACTGTATCACTTCTCATAATTTACCTCCTGAGCACGTAGCCTTTTTGAAAAATACTACGTCCTAAATTGAATTTTGCCCTGTACCTAAATGTAACTTGCGATCAAATCTCCCATCTGGCTTGTGCCAATCTGTGTCTTTCCTTCTGACATAATATCGATGGTTCGGTAGCCTTCTTTCAGCACTTTTTCTACTGCCGCTTCAATCGCATCTGCTTCTTTATCTAAGTCGAAACTGAATCTTAGCATCATTGCTGCGGAAAGGATTGTTGCGATTGGGTTTGCAATTCCTTTTCCTGCAATATCTGGTGCGGAACCTCCGCTTGGTTCGTAAAGTCCAAATTTTGTTTCATTCAGGCTTGCGCTTGCCAGCATTCCGATGGATCCTGTCACCATACTTGCTTCATCTGATAAAATGTCGCCAAACATGTTTTCTGTCAGAATAACATCGAATTGTTTCGGATTCTTTACAAGCTGCATTGCACAATTATCAACTAACATATGTTCTAATGTAACTTCTGGGTAATCTTTGGCAACTTCTTCTACTACTTTTCTCCAAAGTCTAGAGGAATCCAGAACGTTTGCCTTGTCTACACTTGTTACTTTTTTTCTACGTTTCATCGCGATATCAAATCCGCGAATTGCAATTCTGCGAATCTCGTCTTCGTTGTAAGTCAAGGAATCATATGCTGTCACAACACCATCTTCTTCTACTGTCTTTCTTTCTCCAAAATACAATCCTCCGGTGAGTTCTCGCATGATCATCATGTCAAATCCACCTTCTGTAATCTCTTCCTTCAGTGGACATGCGCCTTTGAGTTCATCGTATAAGATTGCTGGTCTTAAATTTGCAAATAAATTCAATGCTTTTCGAATTTTCAAAAGTCCTGCTTCCGGTCTCTTGGATGGCTCCAGCTGATACCAAGGGGATGTCTTTGCATCTCCTCCGATAGACCCCATTAATACAGCATCGCTTGCCTTCGCCTGCGCAATGGTTTCGTCTGTCAGTGGAATTCCGTGAACGTCAATAGACGCTCCTCCCATCAACAACTGTGTATAATTGCAAGAATGTCCATACACTTCTGCTACTTTATCTAGTACCTTCATCGCTTCCGTAACGACTTCTGGACCTATTCCGTCACCTTTGATAACTCCTATATTCAGGTTCATTTTCCTCATCCTTCCTGACAAAAAATCTATAGTGTTTATCATATCGTATTTTTATTCATGTTTCAAGACTTTAATATACTAAAATGTTTTTTTGCATAAAAATGCAAAAAATCCCACACCCATTTCGGGTGCAGGATCTCTTTATCTGCAAATTTTTTGCTTTGCATTTTCAATTCTTTCTTTTGTTGGAGGTTCAATTCCTTCCAAAGGATACTCCATGCCAAGTTCCTTCCATTTGTACACACCAAGTGTATGATATGGAAGCACTTCCACTCGTTCCACATTGTTCAGTGTCGCGATAAAATCATGAAGTCTGTCCAAATATTCATCCTTATCACTTCGTTCCGGAACTAAGACATGACGAATCCATACCGGTTTCTGAATCTCAGACAAATACTGTGCCAACTCCAAGATGTTTTTATTACTCTGTCCTGTCAGAATCTGATGCTGCTTATCATCAATGTGCTTAATATCTAAAAGAAGCATATCTGTATACTTCATCAATTCCTGAAACTTGGAAAAGAATGGTTCTTCTTTTGTAAATGGCTGCCCACTTGTGTCGATCGTTGTATGAACTCCTTCTGCTTTTGCAAGTTTAAACAAATCAATCAGAAAATCAATCTGTAACAAAGGTTCTCCACCACTGACCGTAATTCCACCGCCATTTTTCCAATAGGAACGATAGCGCAGCGCTTTTTTCATAAGTTCTTCCGGCTCATATTCTGTTCCTGCCTGCATCTTCCAGGTGTCTGGATTGTGGCAGAACTGGCAGCGCATCGGGCATCCTGCTGTAAATATTAAAAATCTCACGCCTGGTCCATCTACGGAACCAAAACTTTCTAAAGAATGAATATATCCTTTTGTCATGTACTTACTCCTTAACTCAGGTGTTGAAACCCTGGTATCCTTATAATTCGTTATGGCAAGTACGGCTGATAACGTCCATCTGCTGTTCACGAGTTAAGTCGATGAATTTAACAGCATATCCAGATACACGGATTGTGAAGTTAGCATATTCTTCTTTTTCTGGATGTTCCATAGCATCGATTAATTTTTCTTTTCCGAATACATTTACATTTAAGTGGTGAGCACCTTGATCGAAGTATCCATCTAATACTTGAGTAAGGTTTGTAACTCTTTCTTCTTCATCATGTCCAATTGCATCTGGATTGATTGTTTGAGTATTAGAAATACCATCTAATGCCCATTCATATGGTAATTTAGCAACAGAGTTTAAGGAAGCTAATAAACCATTTTGTTCTGCTCCATAACTTGGGTTCGCACCTGGTGATAAAGGTTCGCCAGCTTTTCTACCATCTGGTAATGCACCAGTAGCTTTACCATAAACTAAGTTCGATGTAATTGTTAAGATAGATGTTGTAGGTTCAGAGTTTCTGTATGTGTGACGTTTTTCTAATTTTTCTAAGAAAGTCTTTAATAACCATACAGCAATTTCATCTGCCTTATCATCATCATTACCGTATCTTGGGAAGTCTCCTTC
>CAZPZR010000037.1:0-18035 GCA_964591105.1 uncultured Lachnospiraceae bacterium
TGGCATCTGTAACCTCTACAAGTTTCATCGTGTAAGTATGCTCCTTACCATCAGGATCTTGCACATGTTTTTCTCCCGGAATTGTTACTTCTGCTCCATTTACAGTATTCGTAGCTGTTAATTCAACTACCTTTTCTACTCCGATTGTTCCTGTCACAGCATTTCTCTTGTCCACAGTAGACATTGTTCCACCTGCATAGGTTACAATGTATCCTGCTGCCGATTCTGCTGTCTCTTGAACTTCGAACTTACTTCCTGCAAGAATGTTCTTAATAGTTGCTGTCTCGCCCGCCGGTACTTCAATGATTCCGTCTTTCTCAACAGTTTTCTCTATAGACGTTGCACCTTTTGTTACCGTATATGGTGTTCCTACTTTCAACGGTTCCCCATCAAGTTTCACCTCAAATTGGTAAGTCTTAGCACTATCTGTTGTTTCACCTACTACTGTCTTCGTCAACTGCAAAGCTCCAACTTTTTCTGTTGCTACTTTGTTATTAAATTTAAAAGATGTGTTTCCATCTGAGACATCCTTTACTGGACTTTCTATACCCTTGAATGTCTCTGACTCAATCACCACTTTCGTGTATGCATCACTTGTTTTGTCACTTCCATCCACGGATACTTTGCCATACTGTTGGAAAATACTTTCATCCAATAGTTCTCGAACACGGTAAGTTCCAGCGTTCTCATCTATCTTCGGGAACACTGCGGTCTGACCCGCTTTGATTGTAAATACACCATTTGCTCCGGTTGTTCCAGTTCCCACTTTCGTTCCTGTCTTATCATAAATGTCATAAGATACACCAGCTCCAATGAATGGTTCCTCACCTTTGTCACCCTTCAATACCTGGAACTTAAAATCAGGATTTCCAAGTAAATCTACATTTGCATCTGCACTCAGTTCTTTCGTTACAGAAATTGAGTTCTTGTGAAGCAATGGGAAGTTGAAGTTCATTCGGCATACACCAGAACCTGCTCCACGTTCCATGTAGTAGAAGTTGAACGTATGTGTAGAATAATCTTTGAATGTTCCCTTCTCATTTAATCCATCACTAGATCCTAAAATCTCTGCAAATGTTACTTCCTTGTATGGCTTAATTGATACATCTCCAGTATTTATATCCAATGAATAATATTTTACAACACCATTCACAAAGTCAATCTCTCCACCTACGTGTCTATGAATACCAGACAAATCAAGAAACAGTTTGTTGTCTATGTATACCCACACATCATCATCACCAGTGAAGTAGAAGACCATTGGCTGTTTTCCATCATTTCCTGTCAATCCATCGTTTGGCTGCATGAATCTCATCTTCATTTCCATACCAAAGAAGAAATCTGTTGCTTCGTCATAGTCGATGGAATAGACATTTTCTAAGAACTGCTCTGTTGTCTTTTCATCCGGGGCAGTAAATGATGGTCTTCCACCACTTCCAGTAAAGTACCCCTTCAATGCATCCTCTGCCTTCCAACTTGTTGACTTTGTCTCCGAATCCATCTTACTTATCCATGTATTCAAAGCAGTTGCCAATTTAGAATATTCATCTCCACTTCCATTGTTTCCTTTATCTCTAGCGATATCTTCTATCGTTTTAAAATATGAGCGATCACAACTGCTTGCCTGTGTTGCCTGATGAACAATATCGTTAAATGGCAAAAAATTTCCAAATGGATACCAGATAAAGTTCGAAGATATAATCTGTTCATATAATGTAAATGTATCATCTGACGCATTAAACTGTGCATGATTCACTCTACTGTTATAGCTATATGCACCTGTCGTCTCATCATATTGAAACAGTCCATTGATGTTTTTACTATTTTTCTTCGTTGCATATTTGTTATTGCTAAATAAATAATCCAAAGAGGTTCCATCACTAAGTGCAGGATATCCATCTTTTAATGTAGGATACATAGCACCAGAAGTTGGTGAATTTGCTCCATTGACAACTTGATTAATTCCAGTACCATCTTTAGTCACGCCGTCAATACCCGCTGCAAGGTCTGCTGTAATATTATTACCAAAGTTGCTATCGTATGTTCCATTTATTTTTGTATTTTGTCCATACTCTTGCTGAAACCCTGGGTATTTCTTATTAGATTCATATTTTTCATTAATATTTGCACCGTAATCGTACAGATTCACTTCTATTTTATCTCTTGTATCTGCACCTTTTACAACATCTAATTTACTTGTTGATTTAAATACAACTTTTCCATAACCACTTGCATTATAACCCGTTACCCCACTTATATCGAACGTTACGGTAACTCCATCTCCCGCCTTAGTATCTACTGACTGCTGGTAAAGTAATATCACAAACCCATCAGGTGTTTCGGCTTTATAATTCAATTTGCTTTCGACTTTTGTTATGTATTGGCTCACATATAATTGTCCAGATTCATTCTTTTCAACAACAATAGCATCCCAATAGTTAAATCCCATTCCTGATCCAAGCTTATCCTGCACTGAACCTCCGTGTACGAGCGTTGTTACTGCCTTATCATATGTATTTACCTGACGTATCATTACTTTGACGTTATCTGCCAATGGCTCCGCTTCGTACAACCAAGCAAGTTCCAACAACTTATCTGCGTTTGTCACATGCTTCTGCAGTTCTTCTCCAAGATCCTCGTAATATGCATAAACTGTACGCGCATCCAACACTATTTCTTCCAAATATGCATTGTATTCATCGCTGTCTTCTTCATACTGAGACAGTTCTTCACCAATCTCCTCAGATGTTGGAAGTTCATCAATTAGAGCGATTACACGTTCCACTCTCTCTTGATCTTCTGCTGACAATTTTCCTTTTCTGTCAGCCTTCTTCGCTTTCACCTCGCACGCATCCACATGCGCATGTTCTTCTTTTCCACAGATCAGCGCACCATCCTCGTAGCAGTCGCTATCATGCATATGCGCACTTTCGCCACAGTAGAATTCCTGTTCTGGAAGAATTCCATAACCCATAATCGTATCGTCGTTCACACGATACTCTTTATATTTCACTGTATCAGATACATTTCCTTCAATTGTACGAATCCAGGTTTCTCCATCTTTTTCTGTAACGTCTACGATAATTCCTACGTGATCCGCATCTGCCTCAGAATCCCAGTTGAAGAAAACTAGATTTCCGCGCTCTGGTACATACTCTTCTGCTGCATCTTTATACGCATCATACTGCACAACACCTTCGCTGTCTTTACTATTTTCCTTTACTTCCTTCAACTTGGCAATCCATTGTTCACAGCTTGCATCCAATGGGAAGTCTTCTACTTCTGCGTAATTCAGGCAGAATGAAACAAACATGGCACACCAGTCACCATATTTCACTCCGTAGAATTCGCCATAACGCGTATAACCTTTTTTCTTGTCTCCGTCAACTACTTCATAGTTGGCTGTGCTTTCCTCATATCCAAGCTGACTTTTCGCGATTGCGATTGTATCTTCTTTCCAATCTCTTGTCAACGTCACGTCAGCAAGTGTCTTTTCCCAATCCGCTTCTGTCTCTACATCCGCTTCTGGATTGGAATAGCACTGTAAACTGTGTTTGTGCTCTTCTTTTCCACAAATCAATTCAGATTCGCCATATGTTTCCACAGTTTCATAGCAATCCTTTGTATGTACATGACCTTTTGTTTCTTTCTTTTCGCAGGTCAATTCTCGCTGTGGAGCACTTTCCTGTTCTGTACTTGTCTCTTCTGCAGAGGACTCTTCTTCCTCACCTTGAGCCTCCGCCTGCACCTCACTGTAACAAGCATCTGTATGCTGGTGCGGTTCTTCCTCTTCTTGTCCACACACCAACTTTTCTTCTGTTGAAATCACTTCTTTGCTGTAACACTTTTCAGAATGTTCATGTTCCTTTTGCCCACAATAGGACTTTCCACTCATCGTGATTGCAGGGAGAATTAATGCGTAGACCGTACAAAATACGACTACGCATGCCAATGTTGTCAAAATTCTTCTACGTATCTGGGATTTCTTGCCTTTCCCGTGATACTTTTTCAGTCTATAATTCACAAGCCACATGCACTCAACCTTCTTTCCATTTCCATTACAAACAAATTTAGGGTTGATAATTATATTTTCTCTGGATATATTCCTTTTTCAATTAATTCTTTCACTGCATTCATTGCAGCAATCTTATCCTCCTGATAAGTCACACCAAACCATTTATCTGGTGATTCTAACACTTCCACCTGTGCTTTCTCTTCTCTCACTAACTGGCCAACAATCTGTGGAAGCAAATATTCTTGTTTTTGACTGCTATCTGGGTCAAATGTTTCCAAAAATTCCGTAAACCCATGTTCTAACACTCCGAAAATTTCTGGATAAAATCCCCACATATTCATAGATACTGCAGACTTCAAATCTAACGCAATCTCTACGCCATCACGTACCGCAATGGCCATATCGCCACGTTTCTCAATGCCATAAGTTTCTTCTACATCCACCAATCTCTGGTGTTCATCTAACTGACAAATCCCACGTGTAACGGTTCCATTCTCACTCAATGTATTCTCAAGGACAAATCCCACCATACTAATATCTAACTGATCCGTTGTGGTCTTTCCCTTAGATAACTTTTCATATGCCACGCGGAATGCAGTTGGGCCATAATAATCATCTGCATTGATCACTGCAAATGGTCCTGTCACTGCGTCTTTACAGCACAGAATCGCGTGACCCGTTCCCCATGGTTTTTCTCTTTTTGCTAATTTTTCTTCAAATCCTGCAGGAATATTATCTAATTCCTGGTATGCGTACACAACTTTTACTTTCTCCTCCAAACGTTTTCCAATCGTTTCTCGAAAATGTTGTTCCAATTCTTTTCGAATAATGAAAACTACCTTGTTAAATCCTGCCTCTATCGCATCGTAAATCGAATAATCTATAATCAGTTCTCCATTCGGTCCAATCGGTGTCAGCTGTTTGATGCCACCTTTAAAACGACTGCCAATCCCTGCTGCCATAATTACTAATGACACTTCACTCATACGTTTTCACACTTATTCCTCTCTTGAATGCTATCTATATTTGTCATTCATTATAACAGTGTTTCTTATGAATTGCACTGTTCTTTCTGTATTCCAGTGTAAATTTTTTGCAAAATTTTTATTTCCCTTTTAAATCCACAATCGTAATTTCTGGAATATTGTTGATTCTTGGGATTTTCCCTGTACTTCTCAATCCACGCGTAAGAACCATCGTCCTTGCCTCATCTTCGGATTGATAAACTCCACAGGTTCTTCCCGGAAACCATCCTTCATCCGGCGCATACACTCCGCCAACAAATGGAATACGAATCTGTCCTCCATGAGAATGTCCGGAAACGACAAGATCAATCTTCCATTCTTCTAGCGCTTCTCCTACTGTCCACATGCATGGCATATGGCATAAAAATACAGTATAGTTTTCCGTATTCATAAATTCTTCGAGAAATGCACACTCCTGTGCATCCGCTTCCTGAGATGCCAGATATTTTGCCGGAACACAATATCCATATAACCCACCAATTCGAAGCTTTTGTCCGGAGATATCCACATCTTCATAAGCATATTCCAAAACCTTCGCCCCACAGCGTTCAAATGTGTGTTTAAGATCTGTGCCAAATAGTTCTTCCTGCCCGGCCTCATGATTACCAAGTGAAACGTACACCGGTGCAATCTTGCACAGTTCCGTCACCACATGCTCTGCCACTTCTGTATTTTCTTCCTCACGATTCACAAAATCCCCGACACATAGAATGATATCGGGGTTTTCATCTTTCACTCGCCGGATCAGTCGTTGATTATTCTTCCCAAACTCATGATTGTGGAGATCCGCCAGCACTGCCATGCGAACCTTCCCCTCAATCCTTGCATCGGTAACCTCGTATCGAGACACTGTCAGACATTCATTGGAACAATAGAGTTCCAAGCCCGCCAGTATAACAACCAATAGCATCACTACGATAAAAATTTTCTTTTTTGAATAGTTTTTAAATAATTTCATATTTCTTCAACAAATCGATTCTCTGATTTCCAATCTTAATACTATCCGCCGCTTTATTGCCCTTCATGCGTCTGCTCTCTTTTGCATAATTTGCCACACGCGCCACATACGCAGCTGGCAGTAAAAACGGATATTTTTCCAAATAACCATATTTTCCTTTCATGCTCTGAAAATCTGGGAAAATAGATTTCCACACATTTGTCTTCACCTTTTTCCCCTGCTTTTTCGCACCAACCGCATCTAATGTTAAATTGCTGCTGTGCTTACGGCTCATATTCGAATCCCCATAGATTCCGCTGTCCAAAAGGTCTTCCAGTAGTGGTAATTCTTCCACATCCATCTGTTTCCATTCTTCCGTCATGCAGGATGCTTCTACCGAAAAGTTCAAATATTTCTCCCCAATTTTAAAGACTGCTGCCGCAAATTTGTCTGCCCGGATTTCCTGACACTGGCGCAGGATTTGATTCCAATCAATTTCTGCCCCGTATACATTTGCGAACATTACCATGTCACTCACCTGACGAATTCCAAAACCACTGTGTAGGAAATGCTTGAATGCGTGACAGATCAGGTAAAATAAATGCATCGTCGAGTTCATCGTTCTCACCGCAACGCCTTGAACCATCACAGTCTTCGCCTCTTCGTGCACCTGCTCGAAGAATCGATTCAATTCTCCATATGCCTCCGATTCTTTCGGAAACAAAGATTTGTGAAGTTCGATGTAAATCGGTGATCCCGGCTTCCCATAAGGCACTTCGTATACTTTATCTAGCTTTTCTTCCGCTTCCCCACTTACCATTCCATATGCCAATAATGCCTGATGCGCGTCGCGGAATTCCGCTGGTGCAATTAACACATCTTCATCGCTGGAACTACGATAGTCTGGATTCGGATATAACTGTCTGCAGACAATCCCCTTCACGACCAACGGATGAAGCCCCTGTTCTTCTAACTGCTGATAAAGTTGTAGGAATTCCTCCGTTTTATACATCTGTAGTGCCACTTGCTTCATCATTTCGTGCTTATATGGGGCAAAAATTGCAGGATCTACTTTCTGTGCCGCCGGACAAGCATAGACTGCCTCAAAAATCAGCGGAAGAATCTGATGAATCGCAGCTTTTTTGAACAGTTCCTGCCATTCCTCTAGTGAAAGTTCCTCTTCCCATTCTACTTTTGTATTCGTAACCGAAGCTTGCAACGCCTCTAAAAATAATTGGTCCAACTTATTCATTCTCAATTCCTTACTCCACATCTACGTATTCTGAGTCCGTATTTCCATCCTTCGCATAATCTCCATACGCCCCATAATTTCCGTATTTTCCATAGCGTCCATAACGATAGCCGCCATAATTACTAAAGGTTCCTTCCGCATGATTCAGAAGTGCACCAATGATCGGTGTTCTTGAGAACGTCAAAATCTCCATCCCTTCTGCAATTCGTTCGATACGGGCAAAATCCTGTTTCACAACATACAATGCACAGTCTGCGCATCTTCCAATACTTGTCGCATCAGCAAGCATTGCTGCCGGCGGCGTATCCAGAATCACATAATCATGTTTTTCTTTCAGCGCGTGGATCATTTTCTCCACTCGTTTCGAACTCAACAGTCGTCCCGGATCGGATTTCTCTTCCCCACCAAAGACCATGTTCAGCTTCCACTCTTTCATCGGTACAACAATCTCATGAAGTGTTGCCTTCTTCTCCAACAATTCTGCAACACCCTTTGTCTTCATGTCTTCCATTCCCACAACTTTCGCAACGGAAGGATTGCGAAGATCCATGTCTACCAATACAACTTTTTTTCCACTCTCTGCCAAGGATAATGCAAGATTTACCGCAATCGTAGACTTCCCTTCACTTGGCACAGAACTAGTCACCATCAGTACTTTATATCCCTGTTTTTCCGCAATTCGCTGTACGCGCGCACGAAGCGTACGCATAGACTCATGGAAACTATATCCCACTTTGTCATTGTGAATATGAATATGCTTATCAATCTGCTTTCTACGCTTCTTAAATGTAATTTTCGGAACTGCTGCAATGCAGGACACACTCAGATATTTCTTAAAATCTTCTTCTTTCTGAATGGTATGACTTGTCACCGTATAAACCACTGCAAATGCAAAGCAAACCGCCAGTCCAAGCACAATTCCTGTCGCAAAACTCATTCGCTTATCCAGGTAGTTTGATGCTCGTGCCGCAATTCCAGAATCATCCAGCAATTCTACCTGCAGTTTTCCAAGCACATAGACACTGACATCCGGAATATGCTTCATTACAGACTGTAAAATCGCATATGCCATCCCCGCATCCTGTGCAGTCACTTTTAAAATATAGAAATTTGCAGATTCCTTGCTCTCTAATTCCATCGTTGCCGGAAATGTATCCAGTTCCAGCTCTTCTTTGACCATATTTTTCATCACATCGGACTGCAAAATATATGGCAGACTTTCCTTCACCTGCTCATCGCCGACACTTCCGCCACTGATCATCGAATTGCCATCTGTATTTACGGAAAATGTAGCCTGACTCTGATACATCGGCTCAAAACTCAGTGCCGCATGAATATAAAATACAATTGCAAGAATTACTGTCACAGCAACCATTCGCAGCCAAAACTTTTTGATTGTCTTAAAAAATACTCCAAGCATGGAAGTAATATCTATTTTATTCAGCTCTTCGTTCTTATTCATGTTTTGCTTCTCTCTTATTATAATATCCATAGCCGTAGCCATATTTGCTCTGGTATCCATCCACACCCGGAAGTTCGCTGCCGAACAGTCCTGTTTCTACATCATTGAACACACAGCCAAGCAAACGGCAGCCTGTCTTTTTGAAAATGTCGATGGCATCATTAATATCCTTTACTTTTGAACCATTCTGACGCACGACCAAAAGTCCTGCATCTGCAAATCGCATCAATTCTTCGGCATCAGCCGCCTGATAAAGCGGAGGGGTATCAATGATTACATAGTCCACCTCTGCACGCATTTCCTCATAAAACTTTAATGCAGTCTTACTCAGCAACAGCTTTGTCGCATTCTTATAGCTTCTATTTCCTGCAAGCAGCTGCACATCGGTTCCCTCAATCTTACGCACAGATTCCTGCAACGTATTTTTCCCTGCAAGAACAGTTCCAATCTGTGCTTCATCCTTCTGATATGTCTGTCCGAACAGTTTAAACTGCGCCGGTTTACGAATATCCGCATCTACTAGAAGCACTTTTTTCCCCATTCGCGCGAGTGACAACGCCAAGTTTGCAGAAACTGTGGATTTCCCTTCATTTTCCTGCACGCTGGTAATTAACACAACTTTTCGATGACGGCGCTTCATTCGATAATCGAATTTCACGCTGATTTTTCGAAATGTTTCAATATATCCAAAGCTTGTCACCGGGTTATTCAACAACAAGCCCACTTTTTCTCTACGTTTTTTCAAACTGAATCCCTTTTTCAGGTTTTCGTGATAAATGGTCGCAAACAACTTCGTATCCAGTTTTTGCTCTACTTGTTTTTCATTTTTCACATCATCACGGAAATAGAAAAAGAGTAACAATATTCCACTCACTGCAATGACTACTGCAAGAAATACTTTCGCCAAAATTTTCCATTCATTATAGCTTTGCACTGCTTCCGTTGGAACATTTGGCTCTTCCAGCACGCGAAGTACCGTATTGCCAAGAAGCTGCGCCGCCGCTTCCTCATAATGATCCAACACACCATTCATAACAATCATCGCGTCCTTCGGTGTATTTGCCTGCACTTTCATCGTAATCATGTTCGTGTTCGGCACCACATCGCAGGAAATCGTTCCTGGCAGGTAGTCAAGTTCCAATGCTTCTGCCACACGTTTCTGAAGCAGGTTGCTGGTAATGATTTCCTGAAAAACGGACACTGTCTCCGATGCTTTCGTCGCTCCTCCGTTGGAAGAGTTCTTATCATATACTACAATGATCGCTTTCGACTCATACTGCGGGCGATACAGTCTGCTTGCCACAATCCCACAGCCAAGCGCTGCAATGATTCCGATTAGACCAATGATCATCCACTGCTTCAGCACGCGTCGAATTATATTTATAATATCTGTCTGTTCTGTCATATGTTATCCCTACTCTTCCACCACAATATAAAGCTGTGTAGACGCTGTCTCACCATTCACTTCCAGTGTATACGTTGCTGTATACACGCCAGGCTCTGATTTGTCATAATCGCTGGTCACTTTCACGTCCGCAGCACTCGCCACGTTGCCTGCTGCCACTACATCCTCAATGTAAGATTCAAAATCTACAGATTTCCCAACTTTTTTATAAATCAAATATTTCTCCAACTTAATTTCTGCAAATTGGCTGTTCGTCCCACTCATGTTAATGCTTACCGGCAGTTGCAGCGATGCAATATCGCCACAGCTATTGGTCACCTGCACTTCATAAGTCATCGACGCCTCATCGCCGCTAAGTCCAGTAATATCTGCATTGGTAATTACAATCTGGTCAGAAATGTCTCCATCTATACAGTCTTTCGCATGCAACGCCCCAATCATCTCGGACATGTCCGAACTCAAAGATGTTGTCAAAGGTTCGTCCAATGAAAATCTTGGTGCCTTATAATCCTTGTATTGAATGCGTCTCTCTGCCTTACCTACGTGGTTATCATTATCGAATGCCGCATAGGTCACGATGCGTTCATTTCCCGGAAGAAGTTTGGAAATGCTCTCGATAATCACTGTATCTGTCACATCTCCATCTTTGTTGTCCGTCGCTTTCACACCTTCCAACAATTCTTCTTCGGTCACTTTCACCGATACTTTCAACAATTCCTCATCAAATTGAATCTCCGGCCCTGTCTTATCGAAGCTTCGGTAAAGCAGTAACCGATTGAGTCCATATAGTAATATCATGACCAGTGCAAGTAGCAACAACACTCTGCGGATCTGAATCATGGTTTTCTTTTTCAGCATAATGGCTTTTACTCCTCCTTGCAATTCGCCTCCACGTACTCCCGCATCCGGCGGAACTTTTCTTCCGTCAATGCGCACATATACTCCGGCTTCTTATCAAAACTTCCTGTTTCTGTATACGCACACGCGCCACAGACCGTACAAAACTTGCGTTTCCCGCATTTGCTACATTCGGCAGGAAGAAATAGTTGTTTTCTCTCTTCTTTGATCTGTTCCCACGCCTGTGAAAATCCAGTTTCAAACACAGGCACTCCTGGTTGATCCATAAATACGCATGGAGTCATGATTCCCTTCCATGTAACCCAGAAGGAACTTCGACCTGCGCGACATGGAAGTTCTTCCCGTTCGCACGCATCACCGTTCTCTGCTTCTTCATGCGCTGCCATAGCCTTGGCAAATGCCTGAAACTCTTCTTCCGTGTGCTCTGCTCTCCAGATTTTCAAAAATCCCTCTGCTGCCTGCTCCGGAGATAATCTGGCTTCCTGCTTGAATTGGCACACTTCCTTTCTAGATGATGGAAACATATAAGCATCCACTTCCAACGGAATCTCCAAGTCCTGAGCAATTCGCTGAATGTTCTCCAAATCCTCCCAGTTATCTGGCGTCAGACTTCCGTTCAGCTTCACCGGAATCTTGCGTTCCTTCAAAAGCTCAATTGCATGCATCACCTGTGAAAATCCATGTGGATTGCCACACAATTTCCCGTAGATCTCATCGGAAGAACCATACAACGTAATATTCACGCGTCGCGGCAAATGTCTTGCAAGCATATCTGCGTATTCTTCTGTAATCAATGTTCCATTACTATTCAGTGTAATATAAAATCCCATTTTCGCCAAGCCTTCATAAATCTTTTGGAACTCTGGATGTAAAAATGGTTCCCCACCTGTCAGAAGTAAGAACAGTAGTCCTGCTGCTTTCGCTTCTTCTCCAAGTGCCAGCCATTCCTCTGCTGTGCGAAGTCTCCCCTGCGCTTGCATCTCTTCTGGTGATAGACGCAGGAAACACATCTGGCAATTCATGTTGCAAAGTGGCAAAAGTTCAAAAGAACCTCCCAGAGGGATTCCCTTCGCCGTTGCTGACATGACGATACGCTCTTCGATTTTTGATGTATTTGAAAATGGATTCATGGAAACCTCCTGATGATAATTAAAGTGTGTATATGAAAAGAAAAGTTATCCAGATATTATCTAGATAACTTTAAATGTCTTTATAAATATGTAATTAAACAGATGCGTTTGGATGATTGTTCCAACCTTGCTGGATATCTAATGGGTGATAATTCGTCACTTCCTGATGCTCAGCTCCAAACCATGGTACCAATACCCAATCCCACAAAAGTTTTTCCCACCATTTGTCTGCCCATGCTGGATATGTATCTTCTCTAAACTCTTCGCACTTCTTAGCGCTTGTTCCAGCAAATTCACCTGGATAGATATACATCTTCCCACTAAGATTAGATGCTTCATATGAATCCTTCAGAATCTCGTTCTTTCTTGTATCATACACAGTCTCTACTCCGCCGCACTTTCCTTCACATGTAATCGTCCAGCACGCTGCAATATACTCATTCGCTACAAAGGCTTCGCCTTCCATAATAGGCTTTACATACTCTTTCTTCATCCTTATCTCTCCCCTGATTGAATCTTTCCCTAGGTAAAATTCATTATAGCAAGCCACTATCTACATTGTCAATCTGTGTTTTTACAAAACCTGCACATTTTCGCACTAAATTCCATTCAAAATGCCGTCAACAATCTGAATCTTACTTTCAGCCAAAACTTGTTTTACATCTCCACCCAATATTTCGCATGAAATTCCTCAATGCTGTTCGCCTCCATAGCAAGTTCAAACCACTCTTCAAGCACTTTCAATTCAGATTCTTTTTCTATCTGACTTCTTAATTCTTCCGGAACCGTCCCATGTCTAGCTAACAAACGCAATATTACAGCTTTTTGATTTTGTTCTATTCCGATTTCTATTCCCTCTTCGATTGCGCCTTCTCGTTCTGCTCGTCGATATTTCTTCATTTCCTCTTCCTTGTTATACTCGAAGATACTCATCGCTACCGCCTCCGACTTGTTCTTTAGCAGGAACTCTCGCAGAATCCCTTGCTCTATACATTGATTTACCGCTTTTTCAACCGCCTGATTCAAAGTCATTCCTGGTTGTGACGCTAACTCACGCACTTTTTCTACATATTGAGCATACTCATTTAAGATTGGACAGTTTTCCAATAATTTAATGTTATGTCCATGATTCACGTTAAGCACAGTTACCCGTAGTTCCAAATCTGGATTCGTTGTTCCCGTTGCATAAGCAGATGATAATAACAACTCGCTTCTATCGTCCATTTCATCTGTCCCATTATAAAATACGACAAATCTAGGTGTTGGGATTTTTTGAATCACTGTGGAATATAAAGATTTCTGTTCGACTAATTTCTGATATTCTTTAGCAATATAGAATAGATTACGAAGTGGCATGTTCGGATTCTTTGTAGATTGATGTTCATATAGATACAAGTTGGTATCTATCACAAAGGCAAGATCATTCTTCATCTCCATATAGATGGCGTTATCTAGTGTAATAATTTGCAATGCATTTTCATCAGTATATTGTTTTTCATTCATCGCATTATATAGGGATAACAAATATTTTTTCTCTTGAAATAGCATCCGACTGCGTGGCCACCTGTGTTTTTCTTTGTTCTAGGTTTCTCTCATTGTGTTCTACCATATTCAGTTTCCTCCTTCTCGCAGGAGTACTTCGCACTTTCATTGTCTCCTGCTTTTATCAATTAATTGGTATAAAAGCATAGACTTTTGAAATGTGATTAGAATATAGATGGTGCTTTGCACCTTTGATTTCTAAGAAATATGCTTTGGATTATTGTAGCACAAACACCAACCCAAAGCAATACATAAATTAACTATTTTATTTTCTCCCATTTCTGGTCTTTCTCGCTCATCACAATCGGTGTACCATCTGCCAATGTATACCCTTCCGCTGAAGCATTTCCGCGGTACTCGCCTACAAGTTCCGGCCATTCGATTCCGATTTCCGGATCATTCCATGCCAGACCGCCTTCATCTCCCGGATGATAGAAATCTGTACATTTATAACAGAATTCTGCCACATCACTGAGTACCAGGAAGCCATGTGCAAATCCTTCCGGGATGTAGAATTGTTTCTTATTTTCTTCAGTAAGTTCTATTCCAAACCACTGTTTATATGTCGCGCTGTCTTTTCGCAGATCTACTGCAACATCGAACACGCGCCCTTTGATTACGCGCACCAGTTTCCCTTGTGGATATTCTTTTTGAAAATGCATCCCACGCAAAACACCTTTCACTGAACAGGATTGATTATCCTGCACAAACTGCATGGTAAGTCCTGCCTCTTCCATGTCTTTCTGATTATATGTTTCCATGAAATATCCTCGCGAATCTCCATGTACTGCTGGCGTAATAACGTACAATCCTTCGATTTCACAAGTTTCTACTTTGATCTGTCCCATGTCGCTCTCCTGTTCCTTTTCTCTACAAGCCGATTTCCTGCAAATATCTTGCCAATGCGTCTTTCCACTCTGGCAATGGCTGAAATCCTTGTTCTACTAACTTTGCTTTATTCAAACGGCTGTTTTTTGGTCGTTTTGCTTTCGATATCCCATATGCTTCTGTTGTTACCGGAAGCACCTGCAGTCTGTCTTCGCCATATACTTCATGGCCGAGTGCAGCTGCCTGGCGAAAGATTTCCTTTGCGAATTCATACCAACTGATATAACCACCTTCATTTGTTGCGTGATAACAGCCGTAACGTTCTGTCTCAATCATATCTCCCAGAAGTCGTGCCAAATCTCGTGTATAAGTTGGAGTTCCGATTTGGTCATCTACTACGGTCAGCTTCTCGTGATTCTCTCCCACGCGAAGCATTGTCTTAACAAAATTTGCGCCATTTTTTCCATATACCCATGCGATTCGAACAATGAAATATCGCTCTAACAGGCTGCGCACTGCCTGTTCTCCGGCCAATTTTGTCTTTCCATATACATTTAACGGAGCGGATGTACTATCTTCCGGGCTCCAAGGCTCTTCTCCCTCTCCATCGAAGACATAATCTGTGGAAATATACATCATTTTGCAGCCCAGTTCCTTGCACACTTTCGCAAGATTTTCCGTACCGTCTGCATTTACCCGATAAGCATCTTCCTCACAGTCTTCTGCCTGATCTACTGCAGTCCATGCCGCACAATGAATCACCGCATCCGGACGGCATTCACGCAATACACTTGCGACTTTTTCAGCATCAGTGATATCCATTTCTTTGCTGCCGACACCGATTACCGTATGCTGGCGGCGCTCCATTTCTATAATAACATCAGAGCCAAGTTGTCCCTTGGCTCCTGTAACTAACACTTTCATCTATTTACCTATTCCCATACATTTCTTCGTAATACTTCTGATATTCTCCGGAAATAATTGGCTCCCACCAGTCACGGTATTCCAAATACCAATGAATCGTCTTCTGGATTCCATCTGCAAATTTGGTCTCTGGAAGCCATCCAAGTTCCCGATGAATCTTCGTTGGATCAATGGCGTAACGCATGTCATGCCCCTTACGGTCTGCTACATAAGTAATCAGGCTCTCCGGTTTTCCAAGCTCTTTGCAAATCATCTTCACAATATCAATATTTCGCATCTCATTGTGTCCACCAATGTTGTAGACTTCTCCCACTTTTCCCTGTCGAAGGATCAAGTCAATTGCCTTACAGTGATCTTCTACATACAGCCAGTCTCGCACATTCAACCCTTCTCCGTATACTGGGAGCGGCTGATCCGCTAAAGCATGAATGATCATAAGCGGGATGAGTTTTTCTGGGAAATGATAAGGCCCATAGTTGTTCGAACATCTACTAATCGTAACTGGAAGACCGTAAGTTCTCTCATAAGCAAGTACAAGCAAATCTGCTGCCGCCTTGGAAGAACTATATGGCGAACTTGTATGAATCGGTGTCTCTTCCGTGAAGAATAAGTCCGGTCTATCCAATGGCAGATCTCCATACACTTCGTCTGTAGACACCTGATGAAATCTCTGGATGCCATATTTGCGGCAAGCGTCCATCAGAACCGCTGTTCCCTGTCGAAGGATCAAGTCAATTGCCTTACAGTGATCTTCTACATACAGCCAGTCTCGCACATTCAACCCTTCTCCGTATACTGGGAGCGGCTGATCCGCTAAAGCATGAATGATCATAAGCGGGATGAGTTTTTCTGGGAAATGATAAGGCCCATAGTTGTTCGAACATCTACTAATCGTAACTGGAAGACCGTAAGTTCTCTCATAAGCAAGTACAAGCAAATCTGCTGCCGCCTTGGAAGAACTATATGGCGAACTTGTATGAATCGGTGTCTCTTCCGTGAAGAATAAGTCCGGTCTATCCAATGGCAGATCTCCATACACTTCGTCTGTAGACACCTGATGAAATCTCTGGATGCCATATTTGCGGCAAGCGTCCATCAGAACCGCTGTTCCCTTAATATTTGTGTCTAAAAACACTTCTGGATTCTCAATGGAACGATCCACATGACTTTCTGCAGCAAAATTCACAACCACATCTGGATGTGTTTCCTCAAATAATGCTTCCACTGCTGCTCTGTCACAAATATTTATCTTATGAAATTGAAACTTTGGATTCTCCATTGCTCGACGCAACGTAGACAAATTTCCTGCATATGTAAGACAATCCACACAAATAATCTGATCTTCCGGATGTGCCTCCAACATATAGTAAATGAAATTCGAACCTATGAATCCAGCTCCTCCTGTTACAATAATTTTCATCTTCTCTGTTATTCCTCTCGTTAATACAATTGTTCTCGGTATTTGCCATCTATAACGTCTTTCAAATATTGACCATACTGATTCTTTTTCAGAACCTCATAAACGTCCAGGACATCTTCCTTAGAAATCCATCCATTTAAGTATGCAATTTCCTCCAAACATCCAATTTTTCTATGCTGATGATTCTCCACAGTTTTGACAAAATTGGTGGCTTCAAACAAACTTTCATGTGTTCCAGTATCCAGCCAAGTAAATCCTTGTCCCAGAAGTTCCACATTCAGCTTTCTATTTTCCAAATAAATACGATTCAAATCGGTAATTTCCAGTTCGCCTCGCTTCGATGGTTTCAAGCTCTTGGCGTATTCTACCGCATGATTATCGTAAAAATAAAGACCAGTTACACAGTAATTGCTCTTTGGATGCTCTGGTTTTTCTTCAATGGATACTGCATATCCGTTATTATCAAACTCCACAATACCAAAACGTTCTGGATCATCCACATAATAACCAAAAATCGTTGCACCTTTTCCACATTCCGCATTTTTCACTGCTGCCAGTAATCGTTTCTTCAGCCCGTGCCCTGCAAAGATGTTGTCACCCAGCACCATAGCCACTGTGTCATCACCAATAAACTCTTCCCCAATAATAAATGCCTGTGCCAAACCATCCGGTGATTCCTGAACAGCATAGGAAAGCTTCACACCAAACTGTGAACCATCTCCAAGCAAATCTTCGAATCTCGTAATGTCCTGCGGAGTCGAAATGATTAAAATCTCACGAATCCCTGCACTCATCAGCACGGACATCGGGTAATAGATCATCGGTTTGTCGTATACCGGCAACAACTGTTTTGAAGTTACTTTTGTAAGCGGATACAAACGTGTACCCGAACCACCTGCAAGAATTATGCCCTTCATCTTTTATTCTCCTTGTTCTTATTTCTTTTTCAAATATTGTGCTTGAAATTCCTCGATGCTGTTCACTTCTAGCGCAAGTTCGAGCCACCCTTCGAGCACTATTAAGTCAGATTCCTCTTCAATCTGTTTTCTCAGTTCTCCGGATACCTGATCATGTTTTGACAATATACGGATCAGTAATTCTTGTTCTCGCTGAAGGGACTCTTTTCGTTCGCGCTCTCTTCCAATCTCTACTCCAATATTTCTTCCAATCTCTACTCCAATCTCTATTCCCTCTTCGATTGCGCCCTCTCGCTCCGCTTGTCGGTATTTTTTCATTT
>CAZPZR010000038.1:0-17498 GCA_964591105.1 uncultured Lachnospiraceae bacterium
AATGCATATGTGTTCCAAAGTGTTCCCATGAACTTACGCTGTCCTTCTACTACTGCTTTGCCGTGGAAACGGTTTGGAAGCCATGGTGCACTGTTTACATAGAAATACCAGCGGATTGCATCTGCTCCGTATTTTTCCAATGCGTCAAATGGGTCTACTGCATTTCCTTTTGACTTACTCATCTTCTGACCATTTTCATCCTGCACGTGTCCGAGAACGATAACGTTCTTGTATGGTGCTTTGTTGAAGATCAATGTTGAAATTGCCAGAAGAGAATAGAACCATCCACGTGTCTGGTCTACTGCTTCTGAAATAAAGTCTGCTGGGAACTGTTTCTCGAACAGGTCTTTATTTTCAAATGGATAGTGATGCTGTGCAAATGGCATAGAACCACTGTCAAACCAGCAGTCAATTACTTCTGGTACACGGTGCATTTCTTTTCCGCAGATTGGACACTTGATTGTTACATCGTCAATGTATGGACGGTGAAGTTCGATGTCGTCTGGGCAGTTATCTGACATTTCTTTCAATTCAGCAATGCTTCCGATAGAATGCTGATGTCCGCATTCACATTCCCAGATATTTAATGGAGTTCCCCAGTAACGGTTACGGCTGATACCCCAGTCCTGAACATTTTCCAACCAGTCGCCGAAACGTCCTTTTCCGATACTTTCTGGAATCCAGTTGATTGTGTTGTTATTTGCGATCAGGTCATCTTTTACATCTGTCATCTTGATGAACCATGATTCACGAGCGTAGTAAATGAGTGGAGTATCACATCTCCAGCAGTGTGGGTAGCTATGTTCGAAGTTTGGTGCTTCGAAGAGGAGTCCTCTTGCTTCCAGATCTTTCAATACTTCTGGGTCTGCTTTCTTTACAAATAATCCTGCAAATGGAGTAGAATCTGCCATCTCACCTTTTTCATTTACAAGCTGTACGAATGGGAAGTCGTATTTACGTCCAACTTTCGCATCGTCTTCACCAAATGCTGGTGCGATATGAACAACACCAGTACCATCTGTCAATGTTACGTATGTGTCACATACAACGTGGAAACATTTTTTACCCTGTTTGTCTGCAACATCTTTTGCACACTGGTAAAGTGGTTCATATTCTTTGTATTCTAATTCCTGTCCTTTGTAAGTTTCAAGAACTTCATATGCTTTTTCGCCTTCGTTTGCCAGTTTTCCAAGAACTGTGTCAAGAAGTGCTGTTGCCATGTAATATACATTACCATCTACACATTTTACTTTTGCGTACTCTTCTTCAGGGTGTACACAAAGGCCGATGTTAGATGGAAGTGTCCATGGTGTTGTTGTCCATGCCAAGATATAAGCATCTTCTCCAACTACTTTGAAACGTACGATTGCTGAACGTTCTTTAACATCTTTGTATCCCTGCGCTACTTCCTGTGCAGAAAGTGGAGTTCCACAACGTGGGCAATATGGTACAATCTTGAAGCCTTTGTATAAGAGACCTTTGTCCCAAATCTGCTTCAATGCCCACCATTCAGATTCGATGAAGTTGTTGTCATACGTAACATATGGATTTTCCATGTCAGCCCAGAAACCAACTGTGCTTGAGAAATCTTCCCACATGCCTTTGTATTTCCATACACTTTCTTTACATTTGTCAATGAATGGTTCCAAACCATATTCCTCAATCTGTTCCTTGCCATCCAGACCAAGAAGCTTTTCAACTTCAAGCTCTACAGGAAGACCGTGAGTATCCCATCCCGCTTTTCTAGGAACTTCGTATCCCTTCATTGTGCGGTATCTTGGGATCATGTCTTTGATAACACGAGTCAATACGTGTCCGATATGAGGTTTTCCGTTGGCAGTCGGTGGCCCGTCATAGAATGTGTACATGTCGTTGCCATCGCGCATTTCCATACTTTTTTCAAAAATATGATTGTCTGCCCAAAATTTTTCAGTTGCTTTTTCTCTGTCAACAAAATTTAAGTCAGTAGAAACTTTTTTATACATACATAACCCTCCTTGTGATAATTTAGGACGTAGTAAAATTGAAAAAGGCTACGTCCTATTTTGACATTTGGGGTGTACCCAAATGAAAAGTTGTAAAAAAAACCCCCGTCCTGAATAGGACGAGGGATATATAACTACCTTCGCTTATGACCACCTAAACATACTATCATATGTCTTCCGGATAACGGTGGAATGCCGTCAGCTTCTACTCAAAGTACGATTCTTTCAAAATCTGCAACTCGGAAGTGATCTTCAACTATTCCATACTCGCATTGGGCTCACACCATCCCCAACTCGCTGCGGCTTTCCGATATAGCCTACTGTCTTCGTCAAAGTTTTTCCATATGCTTTTTCATTATATTCAAAAAACCCCTGAGTAGTCAAGGGTTTTTCTTGTCTTTATGCCGACTTTTTCATTCTAATTTTAATTATTTTCCAAAACACCGCGAATACTGTTATCTTCTACAAATGTATTTCCATTATACAGGAACAATACGCTTGAGATTCGATTGTCTTCCATCACTTCCTGGATATCATCGTAATAGTATCTCGGGTCAATGACAATGATTTCTCGATAGTGAGAAACCAAAAATGGAATCACGCTGTTCGCGTACGAATCTTTGATTAGCAGCAATCGTTCTGTAGAATCTGCAGTCGTTTTGATATCCAGAATCGGATAATTTCCACCCAAAAACAGTGCATATTTATCCTTTCCTTCCAATTTGGAAGCGTCATAAAGTGTCGCTGTCTTGGTCTGTGCCTCCACATTATTTACCACAACCTGAACGCCATTATCCAGATTTTCAGGCGCATAAATATAAATCGGTTCCTCATAACCCGTCTCATACCCGCTGGTAGATGACAACGTTCCGTTAAATGTATTCGTCACCGCGTACGCCTTCATATTCGAAGTCACGTTCGTATCAAGCTTCATATCCTTCGCAAGCTGCTGATACCCATAATACGCACCTAGCGTCGTCCAGTGGTGATCCGTGTGATAATAAAGTTCTTCCGAGCGATGCTCCTTCATAATTTTCTCCGCATCAATCCACTGAAAACCAGTTCCAAGTGTCTTTTTGATTTCTGCAAATTGCTGGTTCTGGTCTTCTGTCACTGCAAATCTCGGCAACTGGTCGGATTTAATATTTGCCGCATTCGGCACGAGCATCATATACATTGGAATGTCGCTATACTGCTTCTGGAAATTTTTCATAGCTTCCAGATTCGCCTCCATCTGTTCTCCATCCGCCTTCGCAATATCCTCCAGAAGATATTTATTTTTTCCTTTAAATACGCCATTTGATTTGCGCTTTCCGGCAATCAGATCCACTCTGCTCTTGAGGGATACCCAGAAATTTCTCCCCACAAACTGGTCGGACACATAAGATTCGTAATGCTCCATCCATCTGCCGCTCTCTACTCCGACGAATGTAAACTTCGGTTTCTGCTCCAACGCACGGTTTTCTTTCTCTGAAAATTGTTTGTCCCCCGTCACAAGATTCATCAGACAGAACAACAACAAAATCGCGAGAAAGATTACGGCCGCAAATTTGTTTTTCTGCAATTCTCTTCGATATAATCGTTTTCTTCGTTCTTCTCTTTCTAATTCGTTCATGTTCGCTCCTAAAATCTAAAGTACAAAAATGGATTATAGGTCTCCGTTACAAGGTACGCAATACACAGCAAAAACAGCACTGCGTAAATCACGCCATTGATTACCTTCACATTCATTTTTCCGTAACGCATGATGCGCTGATAATTCTGGTGCACAACCGGTGTCGCTCCAAGAATCAGCAAAATCCACAGGCTCAGGTTGGTCATCAGCAAATACAGACTTTCCTGATCAATGATTCCATGCGCGCCAACTCCAAACATCGTTCCAATATAGCCTACTGCCTGCCCAAAGGAATTGCTGAAGAACAGCACCCATCCAAACAGAACAAGCACAATGCTGTAAATGTGTCGCAACACACCCGGCACTTTCTCCAACTTGTCCGCCAGCACATATTTCTCAAAAATCAAAAGCACGCCGTAGTAAAGTCCCCAAGCCACAAAGTTCCATGCCGCACCATGCCACAGCCCAGTCAGCATCCACACAATCAGCAAGTTGCGAATGTGCTTTCCTTTCGAAACACGATTTCCGCCAAGCGGAATATAAATATAATCGCGGAACCATGTGCTCAGCGAAATATGCCATCTGCGCCAAAATTCCGTAATGCTCTTAGAAATATATGGGTAATCGAAGTTTTTGCAGAATCGGAATCCAAACATCTTTCCAAGTCCTACCGCCATATCAGAGTACCCACTAAAGTCAAAATAAATCTGGAACATATATGCAAATGCACCCAGCCACGCAGTCAGAACGGATACTTTCCCAGTTCCAAGTGCTGTTACTTCTGTAAAAATCATTCCGGAAGTATTGGCAAGCAAAACTTTTTTCGAAAGTCCTCGGATAAAATACATACATCCATCACCAAATTTCCCCCAGGAAACGGTTCGATTTGCCAGCTGCTCATCCACATCTGCGTACTGTACGATTGGTCCGGCAATCAACTGCGGAAACATCGTCACATACAATGCAAAATTCATAATGTTCTTCTGCACTTTTACATTTCCACGATACACATCTATGATATAAGACAAAATCTGGAACGTGTAAAAGGAAATTCCAATCGGCAATGGCAACGGCTGATAGGAAATCTTCACCGGAAGAATTGCATTGATAGAATCAATTACAAAACCTTCATATTTGAAAAATCCTAAAATCGCTACATTTACAACAATATTAAAAATCAAACTTCGCTTCGCCAACTGCTCATTTTCCAAGTTTCTTGCAATATCCAATCCGCTTACATAGTTAAACAAAATAGATAATATCATCAAAAAAATGTATATTGGTTCGCCCCATGCATAAAAAACCAAACTTGCCATCAGCAAAATCGGATTTCTAAACATTTTCGGCAACACATAGTACAAAATAAGCACAATCGGCAAAAATGTAAACAAAAATATAATACTACTAAATAACATCTCTCTATCCCTTGATCCTACGAAATACTTTCCTTAAATGCTCTGTCAATCTTATCTGCATCCTTCGACACTGCCACCAACACATAATAACCTTTGGTTTCTACCACTGCGGAATTGATTAACTTTGTCTGTTCCACGCCATAGCCCTCGAAATTATTCTTCTGCGTTTCCAGACGTTCTTCGATTGCCTGTTCCACACTTTCCACCTGGCTTTTGTCTTTCACCTTGATGACTAGAATTTCGTTGACACTCATTACGTCATCCGGAATATAGAGCACAGCTCCCGCGTAGTCATCCGCATTCAATCCGTAATATTTCTTCAAATCCTGCGTATTTCCTTTGCTCAATCCCTCTGTGTTCGTTACTTTCATAATATTTTTGTCAATTGCATCCACAGACACCGAATCGTTCCCCTCACGGGCAATCAAAAATACCACATACGCAACAAGCAAAACTACCATTAAATATTTGAATCCATTGATCCAATCCCATGTTATCTTCTTCATTATAACTCTGCTGCCTCCACCATCTGTTCTACCCATTCCTTATAGTATTCTGTCGTCACATGCACACCATCTGCCGCATAATATTCAGGTTTCACAAGCTCGGTATTGTCAATAAATGTGATTTCCAGTTCCTCACACAATTTCTCCAGTCCCTCGTTAAATTGTGGAATACTTGCTAACTCAGGAGCTTTCGCAACCGCGCCTTCGGTTGCAGGAAGAATACTATTTACATAAATGGCTGTATCTGGAAGCGCCTCTTTCAAATCTTCCAAAATCGCGCGATATGCTTTCACAAAACCTTCCGGTTTTCCTCGCTGCGCAGTCAAATCGTTCATTCCATATGCTAAAAATAATGTTCCCGGCTTCATTTCCTTCGCCTTCTCGATATGCCCTTCAATCTTCTTGTTGGCTACCTCAGTCACTTCTGTTCCTCGCTCAGCCACAACATAAGATTCATTCAAAACACCATATTCATACAAACCCTGCGTAACAGAATCACCTAAAATTAAGCAATCTTCAAATTCTGTGTTAATATTGATTTCACCAGACTCGCGCAACGCCTTCTTTTCTGCACCTTCTAGTTCTTTCACTTTTTTTGCTACTTTCGTGACATCTGTCTGTTCCATTGTTTTTAAGATTTTTTGTCCCTTTGTGATATCTTCCTTCGGTTTTCTCAACTGAATCAACAAGACAATAAGGATAATAACTACGACCAGTATCACTGATGCCAACTTTATTTTTTTCGTCTTATCCACAAAATTTCCCTCCATTTGTAATCTTTTCCCCAAAACAATACTTCTATTGTATATAAAAAACCGACAATTGTCCACACCTGACAATTATCGGTTTTTTCTTTGCACCCCTTTAATATAACAAAGAGTCTAAATATTCTTTATTTGCTTCAATATCTGGCTCTAAAACTGCCATTCCTTTGTAATTGATAGAATCATAAGTTCCATCCTTCGGAAGTGCTGCTTGCTGCAGTCTTAAATCGTCTACTGCCAGCACATCTTTTGCCAGTGCATAGATTTCACTAACACTCATGTTTGTCTTCACCTGTTCCATGCAGAAATTAATCAGTGGAAGTAAATCCGCAGGATCTTTTTCCTGCATAATCTTTCGGTAAATACCATACATAACACTTCTTTGTCTTCTTGTTCTTTCAAAATCGCTTCCCAGTGTTCGGTTTCTTGCGTGTGCCAAAGCCTGGGATCCTGTCAATGTCACTTCACCAGCGTAAATATCCGGCATACCATTCTGCTTATAGTACTCAGCCTCTTCCTCAGAAATGTAAACCGTCACCCCACCAATTTCGTCAATGACACTTACCAGATTTTCAAAGTTAATCGTAATATAATTCTGAATATCCAGTCCATAGTTCTTATTCAGCGTATTGATTGTCAAACCAACACCACCATATGCATATGTGTGTCCCAAACGGCTCTTTCCATGTCCGTCAATCTCTACCAATGTGTCACGCAGGAACGATACGGCTGTTGTCTTCTTATCTGCCTTATTAAATGACACCAGCATCATACTGTCAGAACGTCCCATATCGGAATTCGGATCTCGTGTATCTGTTCCTACCAGAAGAACATTTACAACATCGTCATCCTTTTGCTCTTTTGCAGCAATCAATACATTCTCCGCATTAGGATCTACCTTATCTTCCGGAACTGTATCTACGATTCCAGAATAGAACTTCAGGACGATGGATCCATACACACCGATCAAGATAAGCAATAAGATAACCAATACAAGAATAATTATTTTCCGTTTTTTATTTTTCTTAAAAAAATGTCTGATCTTTCTTCTCATTATTGTACTCCTTTTTCTTCTCTCACTAGTCCTTGATCACACGACCGTAGGAATCCTCCGTACCAATCTCCTGTTGTCCATAAGAACCGTAGTGACCATCTGCTGTTCGATTGCGATAAGCTCCGTAGCGACCATAACGGCCGTAACTTCCATATTTCCCATAACCGCCATATCCATAAGCACCTGCTCTGCTGGATGTATCACCGTTAAACACATACCCCACCATGTGAATTCCACTCATCGCAAGAGAAGTAACACCTTCTCGGATCTGGCGCATCTTTGTATGGTCATAGCGAATCACATACAATGCTGCATCCACATATTTTGCAAGAATTGGGGCATCTGCAAGCAGACCAGATGGTGCTGTGTCAAGGATTACAATATCTGCCTGTTTTTCCAGAGAATGAATCAATGCACGCATTCGCTTACTTGCCAACAATTTTGTATCATCATCTGCATCATTTCCGAAGATAACTTTCAAGCTGCCGGTTCCCATCTTCATATCAACAACTGATTCTTTCAAAGACACCTTCTTCTCAAGGATGGAACCAAGTCCCGGATGCTCTTTCTCTTCATTCATTGCCTTTGCCACAGATGGATGTCGAAGGTCGCAATCCACAAGGATTACGTTTCTTCCCTGCTGTGCAATGGAGATTGCAAGGTTCACCGCTAATGTTGTCTTACCTTCTCCCGGCACAGAACTTGTCACAAGCAATGTCTTCAATTCTTTCGCGTCCATCTCGCGCATCACCTTAATGCGCACCTTACGAAGTGCTTCCACATAGCCCTGTGAAATTCGATCATTCATCAAGTTCAGGGAATTATGGAAAGTATCTTTCTTTCGCTTTTTCTCTCGAATGTATGGGATACTTCCGCAATCCGGAAGGTTGATCTGTTTTTTAATCTCTTTCTTAGACTTCACTGTTCTTCTCGTCAGTACATAAATTAAGAGAATCACCATTCCAATGATAAATCCCTTCAGCGCCCCGCGCTTGTAAGAACCGCGAATAATCTCTTCTCTCTGCACATCCGATGGAATTCCTGTTTCGTCCAGTACCACAAGTTTTGTCTCACCGACTACAAACTTTGCCACTTCCGGATAATTCTTCAGCACAGAAGCCAGTGTGTTATATGCCACCTGAGGATCATCTGCTGACACAGAAATCGTCAACAGATTCGTATCTTCCTCTGCTTCTACAGAGATGCTTCCCGGCATCGACTCTACTCCCAAGTCTTCTGCTACCACATCTTTTAAAACTCCACTGGTCAAAATGTAAGGAAACACCTTTGCCATATCCCCGGCGCTTGTCCCTGTCATTGAGCTGACAGACGCGGTTGCAGATGCTACATATTGTGGAATATAACTACTAGAAGTTCCAAAATATGTTTTCAGAGAGAAAAATAAAGTAAGTACAATGACCATCCACCATAACTTCTTTATCCCATGATAAAAGTCAATCACAAGACCAGTAATGTCTATCTTCTCTTCTTCAGTATGCGATTTTCTTTCTGATATTTCTCTATATTCGCTCATACTTACCCTCTGCCCTTATTGTAATAACTTCCGTAATGTCCATATTTTCCATAACGGCTGGAACTGTCAATCATATTTGAGAAAGACTGTACACCATTCAATACGACTCCCAGCACCTTCGTTTTATTACCACGGAATTCATCCAATACATCGTTGATTTCTTCTGCCAACAGAAAGTTCTGTCTTGCAACAAGCAGAACTGCGTCTGAAGACTGTGCAAAAATCTGCGCATCCCCCAAAAGTCCTGCTGGTGGTGTGTCAATAATAACATAGTCCGCATATTTGCCACATGCATGCAAAAGCTTTGGAAGTCTCTCAGACTGCAGTAACTCTGTCGAAGAAGAATAGCAATTTCTTCCTCCAAGATAATACAGATTCTCTCGATTTGTCTTTCGCATAATGTCCTGCAAAACTCCCGTTCCTTTCAGGAACTCTCCGAGCTCATGCTTCTCTTCTACCTTTAATCCAAGAATCAAAAACTGTGATGGGCGTCGGATATCTCCATCGATTAAGATAACCTTCTTCCCTTGTTCTGCCAACGTAATTGCAAGATTGGATGCAACCGTAGATTTTCCTTCATTTTCAGAGACACTGGTAACTACCAGCACTTTTCTATCTTCTTTCTTCATCTGATATTCTACTTTTGCAGCCAATTTCTTATAGCTTTCCACAAACGGGAAGCTACTAATTGGATTGTCCACTAAAATCGCATCTTTTTTACGCGCTCTCAGCTGACTCAATGTTTTATATTTTCGTTCATAGCTGATTGCGCCAAGACTTCTTGCATCCAGCTTTTTCTCTACTTCTCGCTCCTGCTTCACAGAATTTCTCATATAAGAGAGAATTCCAAACAAAATAATGCAAATCGCAGCTCCAATCAAGAATCCTTTCTTCATCGCACTATTCGTATTCAGCGGATTCATCGGAGCATACGGAATCTCCGGTTCTTCCAGAACATTTAGTACCGCATTTCCCACCGTGTAGATAGATACTTCACTGTAGTGTTCCATGATAATATGAATAATATCAATGGCATCCTTCGGATTATCTGCAGTAACTGACAGCACCAGAAGGTTCGTTCCTTCCAGCACTTCTGCTGTAATCTCCGCTTCAATCTCATCGGTTCCCATCTCATCGCAAATCGTATTCTTCATAACCGTACTTTCCAATACTTTTTGCAGTGTTGTTGCCATCGTATTGGCGGAAGAAAGATTTGCATAAGTGTTATTGCTTCCCTTGGAACCAACAACAAACGTAGTCGATGTCTGATACTGTGGTACATAGCGAACACTTACAAATACATATGTCAACAATGCTGCCGCAATCGCACCCACCAAAATAAATACTATATTAGAGCAAATATCTCTCAGCAGAGTAAAAGGCTCGACTTCAATGTCCGTAATAGGTACATCTTCTCTGTAATTTTCCATCTTACTTTTCCTCCACGACTACATATAATTTGGTAACAGCCTTCGGTGCTCCGGAAGCCTTGTAAGAATACTCCACAGTATACACACCAGCTTTGTCGTAGTCCACTTTTGAATTAATCTTAATATCACTCTTAGACACTGTCATGCTGTCCTCAAAGCTGTATTCTGTATTCCCATGGGAAATTCCTTCCAGATACTTCTCTTCGTCAATCTTTTTTCCCACTTTCGTGTACACAATATATTTTGATAACACCGGATATTCTTTTTCCTGTTCATCTTCGTCATCTGTATACGCAATCTGCATCTCCACTGGCACAGAACAAACATCACCAGCACTATTACTTACCTGCAGGGTCACTTCAAACGTTCCTTCCTGCACACCATAATAGTTGTTATCCATGATTGGTCGTACCTGATTCGAAATGTCTCCATCCAGACAATCCTCGGCTTCGAAATAGTCCTCAAAATTAATCTCATCGGAATTATTGAGCAAAAAGCGCAGTGGCTTTTTTAAATAAATTCTTGGAGATTTATAATCCGAATACGTTACCGTACGCTGCAGTGTTCCCACCTGGTTTGATTTATCAAACACGGCATAGGTTACATTTCTCTTTCCGTTAATAAAATGAGACATAGATGCAATTCGAACTGAATCTGTCAAATCTCCATCTCGATTATCTTTCGCTTTGATTCCTTCAAACAAGGCAGATTCATCATCTTCCACACTGATCTCAATTTCTTCCTTCTCACAAGTAATCACTGGTGGTGTATTATCTTCTACCATCTTCGATTTCACAAAAAATACTGCTGCTGCAATCCCTGAGACTACAAACACAAGACAAATTAGACCCCTTAACCTTCTCATGTATGCCCTCCTTATAATTCGTATTTTGAAAATGGAATCGGATCCACCTTCAAAATTGGCTTATTCATACAAATTCTCTTCGGATTTTGTTGAAATAATATATCCGCATACTCCTGCGTACGTTCTTTCGCTAGTGTACTGTATACATCCTTCAAAAAAGGAGTTCTCTGCTTATACCCATGTGCATCACTTGCAATAATCGAAATCATATTATGATTCAGCAGACGGTATGCCGTCTTCCTTGCCATGTTTCCAAAACGTCCTTCAAAACTTCCCTTGTTCACCTGGATTACGCATCCCATCGTCCGCATTTCATAGCAAAAATGCGGATTATCCTGCACAAAATAATATCGTTCCGCATGTGCAATCACAGGAATCGCACGGATTTCCTTCATCTTTTTCAATATGTAAAATGCATAATCTGGTTCCGCATCAAATGGAAATTCAATTAAAATATATTTGCTTTGATTGATTGGCATAATCTTCTTTTCCAAAATCAAATCTGCAATATCTTCCGTTGCAAACACTTCCATTCCCGGACAGATCTTTATCGGAATTTCCGCCTTTTTCACTGCATCTACCGCCATCTGGTAGCTTTCCATATACTCTTTCCCGAAATAATTCTCATAGGTCCCCGGAATATTACAATGTGGAGTCGCAACAATTGCTTCCACTCCACTTTCTGCAGCCATCTTCGCCATCTTTACTGTTTCGTAAATATCTTCTGCTCCATCATCAATTCCAGGTAATATATGTGCATGTATATCAACCATCTTTTCTCCCCGTTGCATATGATTAAATGCCTGACTTTCTCTGTGTCTTTCACGTTGTCTTTTGTGGGCATTCTAATTTTAGTATAGCACAAATTCTAATTCATGTATATATTTCCTTAAAAATCCATGGCCATCTGACCAGCCTCTTCTTCACTCAACTCTGTAAGTCTTGTTTCCATCACACGATACACACGCTGGCACATATTCAGAACGCTTGGGCGGTGTGTCGTAACAATACAAGTTTTGTTCGGCTTTTGATTCATGATATTCTTAAGTACTTTACGTTCTGTTGTAACATCTAATGCGGATGTTGCTTCATCCAAAAGTAAAATCGGTGCATCGCGAAGTACTGCTCTTGCAATTGCAATTCTCTGTGACTGCCCTTCCGAAAATCCTCTTCCACGCTCTCCGATTGCGCTGTAAATCGTGTCTGGCATTTTTTCAATAAATTCCCATGCGCACGCAATTTTCAGTGCTTCTATAATTTCCTCATCTGTCGCATCCTGCTTAACCATACGCATATTTTCCGCAACCGTACCAGAAAGAATCGTATTTCCCTGTGGAACATAAGCAAACAAATGTCGCGTCTCCGCATTCATCTCCACCTGTTCCCCATTTCCTGCGATTAACATGGTCTGTCCTTTTTCCGGGCGAATCAATCCAAGAATCAATCGAATCATCGTAGTTTTTCCTTCGCCGGATGGGCCTACCAACGCAACGATTTCTCCCGGACACGCCTGGAAAGAAGAATCTCGAACAACAGTCGTTCCCTTGATGTAAGAAAAGTCTACATCTTTCATCTTAATTTCAAATCCCTGCTCCACATATGCGTCCATGCGACTGCTCTCTGGAATGTGCACTTCCTTTGGAAGCTGTGCCAGCTCTCGGATACGATGTGCCGAAATGGAACTATTCAAAAAAGATGGAATAATAGATACAACATTGTTAAATGCAGAATTCAGGTTACTTCTCTGCTGTAAAAACAAGGTCATCGTTCCATAAGTAATATCATGTGTCCACAAACGGAACAGGCAGTAGCCAAAGGCCGCGTACTGCACAATCATACCCATGATGGACATAAATACCCCTGTCTTAATTGAAAACATATTATAATCTAGACTTAATACCTTCAATTTTTTTTGCCAATCGCGAAGTTTTTCGCCATATAGTGAAGAAATCCCAAATGACTTGATCGTGTCAAAGTTATAGAACGTTTCCACTTCAAATGTCATCATTCGGCTACTCATTTCCTTCACACGAGTTCCATATTCTCTTTGTTTTTTTATTAAAAAACGAGACATCAAAAGCATCACCGGAGCACTTGCAAATGCCAACAATGACATAATCTTGTCGTAGTGCCAAATAACTGCAAATGTTGCAATGAAATTGTAGATTGCGATTACAATTGTCGGAAGCCAGCTAATTGCATTGCTGCTGATCGTGCTGACATCACTGTTGAATCGATTCAATACATCCCCGTTGCTGTATTTGTTAATCTCCAGCCAGTCGGCATCAATAATTTTGTCAAAAATATCTGCCTGAATATCGTTGTTGATATCAATACTCAGCTTTGTAGAAATACGATTGATCAAGTTGGAGAACACCAGACTAAACACTGCACTGCCCAGTGTAATCACAATCATAATCCACAGCTTGCTCGTCTGATAACCCGTGATAATGTCAATCATATATTTGCTCGCAACACTACCCACAAGTCCCATCGATGTGCTGAAAATTCCTAACAGCGTATAAAACAAAATCGCACCTTTGTATTTTTTTGAATAGGAAAAAATCCATTTCCAATCGTCAATGATTTCGCCAAATGTTCCATCTTTCCACTTTGCAATTAAAATATTCAAAGACTCGAACGACATGGAATTTGACTTTTGATTATTTTTATTCTCTTCCATATAACACGAAACACCCTTTACTATAAATACATTTCACCTAATAAGAAAAATGACCAGACGTATGCCTGGCCTGTGGTTTGAATTCAGTTTAAATTATTTTTATAGGGAAGTCAAGAAATACCAGGAAACTCAACGGCAAAGACTTTTCCTCACTTTATAAATCCAACCATATGCTTTTATCGCAATTCCTCGAAGTGGAATCATATGAATCCACACATGTTCAAAGAACTCCCACACGAGATCTCCCGGTTCCAGCCATTTGCCCTTTCTCTGTACTTTTGTAATCAAAGCAAATATCTGTTCCCGGCGCACAGGACCTTCCACCTCTTGCTGCGCATCCCCGACAATATAATAGCCATCCTCTTTCACCCGCAAAATACGGTGCATAACATATTGTCCACTATCTCTTTGGTAAAATACCATATCCCCTTTTTTCAACATACGATCTGGTTGCTTGAAATAGATATAATCTCTCTGATGGATCAAAAATGGACTCATACTGCTACCTGCAATCAGCAAGCTCACTTCATGTCCTTCTTCCACCAGCCCCTTCAGCACAGAAACATATTCCCTTGTGTCAACTTGTTTCATCTTTTCCTCCAGACTATAATACCTGCTCCAAACAGCGAACCGCATCTTCTGAAATATCACATTCCAAACAATAGATTGGTACTTCTTTTCGCAGTTCTTCCAGCAAATCCATCACACGTATCTGAAACTCGCTGTCCCAGGCGTTGATTGTAATCTGCTCCATAATATCTCTCACCGCACGAAATCCTTGCAGTGGATACACTTTATTTTCCTTCGCCTGCTTTAACATAACAATCGCGCGAATCGGATATTTCTCATTATGGCAGATTTCAGAACTTCCGCAAATCGGCCACCCATATGCCTTCCATCCGTCCGTTTCACGAATCAAAAGGGAACGGTCTCCATTAATTGTTCTCGTTCCACGATACTTTTCCCACAAGTCAGCCTGCGTAGATTTCCCTGTTCCAGAAGCTGCGGAAAATAAAACAGCAGTTCCGTCATAACACATATATGCAGAATGCAGGAGCATCGCATCCACCTGAATCATTTCTTTTTCCAGCGCAAGCATCGCCACAAATACGGTATCGTACTGCATCCAGGAATCATAATTTCGGTCCACCCACACTTGAGAAGTTCCATCCAATTTCAACAAAGAAACTGCGTACGCCTGTGGTACTCCATGCAAATTAATGCTGCGGCATTCTCCCTGTTCTGTCTGGAATACTTGAAGATTCTCACGAAGAGCTTCTTTCCCCGGAATTTTCTGTTCCTTTAATGCACGTTCCACCTGAACAATTTCATCTGTATATTCTATAAAATAAGTTCGTTGGAGCGTTTTATCATCCGGCAAACTATCAACTGCAAATTTCTCAAGATTTTCAGGAATCTGCATTTTCTCTGGTATATGAAGCTCAATATAAATTTCTCCCAATCGATAAATGCTTGTCCTCATTCCCACTACCAACTTCTATCCTCTTTGCTGCAATCAATGAAGCCTGTCGCAAGCAACTGATTGATAAAATTGTAAGCATCCTGTCGGGCAGTTTCCTCATCAATTTCATATTCATCCAAGATCATCCCAATTAATTCTTCGAAAGAATCTACTTTTTCCATATGCTCCCAGATAAATTTTGCAGTTTCACTCATTGTGATCAATCCATTAAATTCCTGTGTTGTTGCCCCAGTTGGCACAAGCACACACTCTCCTGCAATTTCTCGCAAAATAAAGTCCTTTACAATTTTCATGATCTATCCCTTTCTTCAATCGCCGCAGTGCCTTCTGTCTCCATAGCATCCTCAATTCGAACTTCCATCGCATCCAGAAAATCTTCTTCTAATAAATTCTGCTGCAGCACTGTTATATTTTCCATAATCTGTGTAAATTCTGTCGATAATGTGCGCAGTGAATCTGAATACTGTCCCAGCATCTGAGAGCAATATTCCTTATATGCCGTTCTCATCTGTTGTTTCTCTGCCTCAGCATTCTTCTGTTCTTCAGAAAGAACAGCAATCTTCTTATTCAACTCTCCTACCATTGCCTGTGATGCTCGGATACGAAGTTCATAGTCTTCCATAATTTTCTGCTGTTTTAACTTTTCTTCCTTCGCATATGCCCGAAACATTTCCATCAGTTCCTGGATCTTTTCAAATACATCGTCTCGGTCATATCCTCCGAAAAATGTCTTCTTAATTGTCAAGTCTCTTACATAATTGGAAATTTCCAATAATTTATCCATATCATTCCTCCGTAGTCTGAGCGTACACTCTACTCTTTTTCAGATTCAGGAATTCCAAATCCCACATCTCCAACTGTCTTTAAGAGTTCACGCATTCCCTGATGTGCTTCATAAAATGCTTCTAAGCGCTGGGAAATATCATTCCAGCGTTCGTCTGCACCCTTCTGTGCCTCTGCCAGCATCTTCGCGCATTTTTCTTCTGTTTCGCGCTCTTTCTCTTCACACTTTTTCCATGTTTCATGCTCCATCTTCGCGCAGACTTCTTCTTGTCTCTCACTCAGATGCTGAATATTTTCCAAATATTGCGTAGATGCAGCCTGTGCTGCCTCAAATACTCCATTTAACTGGAACGCCGCTTCTGCGAGCGTTCCGGCCTTATCAATTGTTATTGTGCGATTTTGCAGTTTTTCTTGTAAACTTTCCACTTCTGCACGAAGCTTCTCAATTTCTTTCCCTTGTTCTACAAGAATTTCCAGCAAATCTGATCGTTTTAATTTTTTAATCTCTTTTTCTGTCATTGTTCCTCTCCGTTTAGCACCATTTTCTCTTTCTTAAGATAAGCAGCGCCAATCCTAATGCTGCACATCCGCCAAGCATGAATACAGAAGTTCCTATGCCGCCACTTTCTGGTAACTGATAAGATGTTTTGTTGATACAAGTTACTATTATATCCTGTTCCGTCAGTGTGCCGCTGATGGATGGACCTTCTGTCACAGTTTCTGAAGTTCCCACCTGATAAGTTGCATGGTATCCATCTGCATTTGTCTCACAAATTTCCCATGATACATTCTTTGGCAATCCATAAATTGTCAAAGACTCTCCTGCTGCCAGAGTTACATCTGCTTTTCCATCTTCATCAAAAGTGATTTTTTCTGTTTTTCCACCTTTGGAAATTGTAAATTCTCCTGTCACAGGGCTTCCTTCTTGAGAAAGTGTTATACTAAATGAAAATTCATCTTTGCGTTCACTTTCATCTGGTACTTCTAATACTTTTTTCAATGTCAATGTATAAAGCTGCTGATTTGTAAACGTAACCTTTTGATCCGTTACTTCCTTTCCATCTTTCCATACATGAACTACCTTTGCTGTAAGTTTTCCAGTTGTATCTTTCGATACTTCCGTTTCCACAACATAAGTTGAATCATCATATTTCGTTGTTAGATCACTGGAATCTATCACTTCAGATATCTTATAAAAATAATGTCTCGGAACCGTACCTACTCCCTTTTCTGTATAAGGAAGCGTAAATACGAATTCTTTACTTGTTTCACTCAACGTAACTTCTGTTGTCTGTAAGTATTCTGGGCTTACTTTAGTCTCTCCTGTGGCATCTGTAACCTCTACAAGTTTCATCGTGTAAGTATGCTCCTTACCATCAGG
>CAZPZR010000039.1:0-17327 GCA_964591105.1 uncultured Lachnospiraceae bacterium
GTTGCAACTGTTATGGGTCGTTATTACGCAATGGACCGTGACAACCGCTGGGATCGTGTAGAAAAAGCTTACAGAGCAATTGTAGACGGTGTTGGTGAAACAGCTGTCAGCGGACCAGAAGGAATTCAGACATCTTACGATAAAGAAGTGACAGATGAATTTGTACTTCCAACAGTAATCACAAAAGATGGAAATCCGGTTGCAACAGTAAAGGAAAACGATTCTATTATTTTCTTCAACTTCCGCCCAGACCGCGCAAGAGAAATTACAAGAACATTCTGTGATGATGAATTTACAGGATTTGACCGTGGGGAAAGAGTAAAAACGACTTATGTATGCTTCACAGAATATGATGTAACAATTGCAAATAAGCAGGTTGCATTTGTAAAAGAAGAAATTACAAATACATTTGGCGAATTCCTTGCAGCAAATGGAAAAACACAGGCACGTATCGCAGAAACAGAAAAATATGCTCACGTAACATTCTTCTTCAACGGTGGTGTAGAAGAACCAAATGCTGGAGAAGATAGAATTCTGGTAAAATCACCAAAAGTTGCAACTTATGATTTAAAACCAGAAATGAGCGCTTACGAAGTATGTGATAAACTTGTAGATGCAATCAAATCTGATAAATACGATGTGATCATCATCAACTTTGCAAATCCAGATATGGTTGGACATACAGGTGTAGAAAATGCAGCAATTCAGGCAATCGAAGCAGTAGATGCTTGCGTGGGAAAAGCAGTAGAAGCACTGAAAGAAGTAGATGGACAGATGTTCATTTGTGCAGACCACGGAAATGCAGAACAGCTGATCGATGGCGAAACAGGAGAACCATTTACAGCACATACAACAAATCCAGTACCATTCATTTTGGTAAATGCAAACCCAGAATATAAGCTGAGAGAGGGCGGATGCCTTGCAGATATTGCACCAACACTCATCGAACTTATGGGAATGGAACAGCCAAAAGAAATGACAGGAAAAAGTTTACTTGTAAAGTAAAAAGCAACTGAGGACGTAGCCTTTTTGAAAAAGGCTACGTCCTAAATTGCGTTTTGCCCTGTACCTTTTTGAAAGGAGCGCGCTATGGCGGCATGTGAATTTTGTTCAAATTATGTATTTGACGAGGATGAAAATACGTATTACTGTGACGTGAATTTGGACGAGGATGAGTATTATCGTTTTATGAACAGTAATTTTAGAAATTGTCCGTACTATCAGTCGAATGATGAGTATAAGATTGTACGGCATCAGATGTAGGAGAAAGTATTTATGAAATCTTATGACGTTTTTTTCTTCGATCTGGATGGCACGATTATCGATTCTTCTTTAGGAATTACGAATTCGGTTATCTATGCGTTAAAAAGATATGGAATCGAAGAAACGGACCGAACGAATTTATATAAATTTATCGGTCCTCCGCTGGTGGAATCTTTCCATCGGTTTTATGAATTTGATATGGAAAAATCGAAGGAAGCGGTTGATGTTTACCGTGAGTATTATAAAGATAAAGGGATTTTTGAAATCGAGGTTTATGATGGCATTGCAGAGACTGTGAAAGCCTTGAAAGAGGCTGGAAAGAAGGTTATGGTTGCAACATCAAAGCCGGAAATATTTGCGAGACGCATCATGGAACACATAGGTCTGGCACAGTATTTTGATTATATCGCTGGCATGGAAATGGATGGCGGCAGAGGTACGAAAGCGGAAGTGATTGAGTACGCATTGGAAACTTGCGGAATTACGGATATGGAAAGTGTCTTAATGATCGGTGACCGTGAGCACGACGTGATTGGCGCGAAGGCGCATGGAATTGATTGTGTTGGCGTTCTCTACGGCTTTGGTTCAAAAGAGGAATTTGAAAATGCAGGAGCTGCGTATATCGTTGAAAATGCAACAGATATTCTCGACTTCATGTAATTCGGGATTAGCCTAAAAAAATTATTAGCTCTAAAAGAAAAGAGTCTGAAATGTATGAGATATACATTTCAGGCTCTTTTTTAATGACTATTGAATATTTTTATATGCAGTTGAAAGCATCAATTTAATACGGTTCAACTGATTTACATGTAATTCGGGATTAGCCTAAAAAAATTATTAGCTCTAAAAGAAAAGAGTCTGAAATGTATGAGATATACATTTCAGGCTCTTTTTTAATGACTATTGAATATTTTTATATGCAGTTGAAAGCATCAATTTAATACGGTTCAACTGATTTACTTCGCTGGCACCTGGGTCAAAGTCGATGGCAACGACATTAGATTCCGGATGTCTTCGGCGTAATTCTTTGATAACACCTTTTCCTACTACGTGGTTTGGCAGACATGCAAATGGCTGCGTACACACGATATTTGGAGCACCGCTTTCAATGAGTTCTAACATTTCACCAGTCAAGAACCATCCTTCACCAGTCTGGTTTCCGATAGATACAATTTCGGAAGCCATCTTTGCAAGATGTTCGATATTAGCTGGTGGATCGAAGTGTTTACTTTCTTTAAATGCTTTTGTTGCAGGGGAACGGAACCACTCTAATGCTTTGATACCGATGTTTGCAACAGTAGCTTTTTTCTTTTCAAATCCAAGTTTCTCAACCTTAAAGTTCTGGTTGTAGAAGCAGTAGAGCAAGAAATCAAGAAGGTCTGGAACAACAGCTTCAGCACCTTCGCTTTCCAGCAAGTCTACCAGGTAGTTGTTTGCTGCTGGAAGGAATTTTACAAGGATCTCACCAACAACACCAACACGAGGTTTCTTGATATCCAGTAATTCGATGTTCTGATCGAAATCCTGAATGATATCGCGGCAAAGTTTCTTGAATTTTCTTCTGGATGGATATCCATCTGTCAAAAATTGCTTACAAACTTCTGCCCATTTCTGATGCATAGCATTTACAGAACCTGGAACTGCTTCATAAGGACGCAGACGGTACACGCATTTCATGAAAATGTCTCCCAAAACAGCGCCGTATACACCACGAAGTGCAAGGTTTGGTGTAATCTTAAATCCTGGATTTCCTTCCAAACCGCTTAAGTTTAATGAAATTACTGGGATGTGTGCATATCCAGCTTTCTTCAATGCTCGACGAATGAAACCAATATAGTTGGAAGCACGGCAGCCACCACCGGTTTGTGTGATGATAACAGCAATCTTATCTGTATCGTATTGACCAGAAAGAATCGCCTCCATAATCTGTCCAACAACCATCAGAGATGGGTAGCAGGCATCGTTATTTACATACTTCAGACCTACGTCTACTGCCTGTTTGTTATCATTTGGCAGTACCACAATGTTGTAACCAGATGCACGGAACGCAGGTTCCAAAAGTTCGAAATGAATTGGTGACATCTGTGGGCAGAGAATTGTGTAATTCTTGCGCATTTCTTTTGTAAATACAACCTTCTCAATGGAAGATGGTTTCAGTTCACGCTGTTCTTTACGTTCTTCACGGACACGGATTGCAGCAAGAAGAGAACGAACACGGATTCTTGCAGCACCTAAGTTATTTACTTCATCGATTTTCAGAGAAGTATAAATCTTTCCAGAATTTGTCAAAATATCAGCAACCTGATCTGTAGTAACAGCATCCAAACCGCAACCAAAAGAGTTTAACTGAATTAAATCCAGATTTTCTTTCGTTTTTACATAGTTTGCAGCGGCATACAGACGAGAATGGTACATCCACTGGTCCATAACATTTAACGGACGTTCTACTTCCTGCAGATGAGAAACGCTATCCTCTGTTAAGACTGCAATATTGTAGGAGTTAATCAACTCTGGAAGTCCATGGTTGATTTCCTGGTCAATGTGGTAAGGACGACCAGCAAGGACAATACCACGATTTCCTGTTTCGTCCAGGAATTTGATTGTTTCTTCTCCTTTACGACGCATATCCTGGCGGCAATTTTCCAATTCCACCCAAGCTGCATGTACAGCACGCTTAATTTCATCTGCTGAGATTGCAAACTTCTCAGATAATTCTTCAATCAAGCGATAAGAAATGGTTTCTTCATTCTTGAATGAGAGGAATGGATGGATGAAATCAACCTCTCCGTGAATAATTGCATCAATGTTATTTTTAATATTTTCAGGATAAGAAGTTACAATCGGACAGTTGTAGTGATTGTTCGCTTCTTCAAATTCATTTCTTTCATAAGGGATACTTGGATAGAAAATGTGATCCACACCCTTATCAATCAGCCATTGCACGTGTCCGTGTGCAAGTTTTGCTGGGTAACATTCAGATTCACTTGGAATGGATTCGATTCCTAATTCGTAAATCTTTCTCGTAGATGATGGAGAAAGAATAACACGGAACTTCAATTCTGTAAAAAATGTGAACCAGAATGGATAGTTTTCATACATATTCAATACGCGAGGAATTCCCATAACTCCTCTTATGGCATCTTCCTCACTCAATGGAGTATAGCCAAAATAGCGTTTCAATTTGTAATCAAATAAGTTAGGCAGCTTGTTTTCTGATTTCGCTTTTCCAAGACCACGTTCACAACGGTTTCCAGTAACGAACTTTCTGCCGCCACTAAAATGGTTAATTGTTAAACGACAGCTGTTGGTACATCCAAGACATTTTGTCATGGTTGTAGAATATTCCATTGCCTCGATTTCTTCGATAGAAAGCATGGAAGTTTTCTCACCTTTGTAACGTTCGCGCGCGATAAGAGCAGCACCGAACGCACCCATAATACCAGCAATGTCTGGGCGAATTGCTTCGCAGCCTGCGATTTTTTCAAAGCTTCGCAGAACGGCATTGTTGTAGAAAGTACCACCCTGTACAACAATGTGATTACCAAGTTCGGAAGCATCGGATACTTTGATTACTTTGAAAAGTGCATTTTTAATAACAGAGTAAGCAAGTCCGGCTGAAATATCAGCAACCTCTGCACCTTCTTTCTGTGCCTGTTTACTTTTGAGTTCATGAAAACAGTACAGCGAGTACCAAGGTCGATTGGATTTTTCGCAAATAAAGCTTCCTGCGCAAAATCTTTAACAGAATAGTTCAGTGATTTTGCAAAGGTTTCGATGAAAGAACCACATCCAGAAGAACAAGCTTCGTTTAACTGAACGCTGTCTACAGTATGATTCTTAATCTTAATACACTTCATATCCTGACCACCGATATCCAGGATACAGTCTACGTCTGGCTCGAAGAAAGAAGCAGCATAGTAGTGAGAAACAGTCTCAACTTCGCCTTCGTCCAAGAGAAGGGCAGCTTTGATCAAAGCTTCTCCGTATCCGGTCGAGCAAGAGTGAACGATTTCTACATCATCAGAAATCTTGCTGTAAATATCTTTGATTGCACGAATGGTTGTACCAAGAGGATCTCCTTCGTTATTATTATAGAAAGAATAAAGAAGGGTACCATCTTCTCCAACAAGAGCAGCTTTTGTAGTTGTTGAACCGGCATCGATTCCGAGGAAAGCTTTTCCATGATAACTTTTCAGGTCGTTCATAGGTACCTGATGTTTGTCGTGTCTTTCTTTGAATTCCTGGAAATCTGCATCGTCCTTGAACAGAGGTTCCATACGGTCAACCTCGAATTCCATCTTGATCTTACCTTCCAAGCGTTCCTGCATCTCTTTCAAAGATACTTTTTGGTCTTTCTTTGCGTTGAGTGCAGAACCAATAGCAGCAAAAAGATGAGAATTATCAGGAGCAATTGTATGTTCTTCGTCCAGATTCAATGTGCGGACAAAGGCAGCTTTTAGCTCGGACAAAAAGTGAAGTGGACCACCAAGGAAGGCAACGTGTCCACGGATTGGTTTTCCGCAGGCAAGTCCACTGATTGTCTGGTTAACAACTGCCTGGAAAATAGAGGCAGATAAGTCTTCTTTTGAAGCTCCATCGTTGATCAATGGCTGAATATCTGTCTTGGCAAATACACCGCAACGTGCAGCGATAGAGTATAATGCCTTGTAGTTCTTAGCATATTCGTTCAGTCCAGAAGCATCTGTCTGTAAAAGAGAAGCCATCTGGTCGATGAAAGAACCTGTACCACCGGCACAAACACCGTTCATACGCTGTTCTACATTACCACCTTCAAAATAAATAATCTTTGCGTCTTCACCGCCAAGTTCGATGGCAACATCTGTCTGAGGTGCGTAATCCTGAAGTGCTGTAGATACTGCGATTACTTCCTGGACAAATGGTACTTCCAAATGTTTGGCAAGAGAAAGTCCGCCAGATCCAGTGATAACTGGAGAAGCAAAGATAGTTCCTAATTTTTTAATTGCTTTACCTAAAAGAGAAGATAAAGTTTCCTGAATGTTTGCAAAATGTCTTTCGTAGTCAGAAAAGGCTACATCATTATTTTCATCCAAAATAGCGATTTTCACCGTTGTAGAACCGATGTCGATTCCAAGGGTATAGTTTTCGTTTTGATTCATAATTATGTACTCCTAGCTAAAATAAAATGAGTTTTTACTTATTAAAAAGTAATATTTTGTCGTAAACGCTATAATTATACGCTATTCATGTGCAAAATTCAATTCATAAAAAATTATCTTAACATAAAATATACGTTAAAAAAAAGTAAACTCTGTAGGCATAATTGACAAATAATTGCAGAAGCGATAAACTAAATACTGTATAGTCAAAAATGACAGGAGTGTATTTATATGAACTGGTTAGACAAATTAGAGAGAAAGTTCGGACGTTATGCGATTCCGAATCTTATGACATATATTGTTGGATTGTATGTATTGGGACTTTTGGTGGAAGTGTTTTCTCCTGAGTTTTATTATCAGTATCTGAGTCTGAACGTGGAGATGATTCTCCGGGGACAGATTTGGCGAGTGATTACATTTATCATACAACCGCCGGATGCAGGTTGGCTGATGGTATTGCTTGTTCTGTACACTTACTACTTACTGGGAAGCGAGTTAGAAGCTGCGTGGGGATCGTTCCGATTTAACCTTTATTTCTTTTCTGGAATGTTGTTCCATGTAATCGCAGCATTTGCAGCATATTTTGTAACTGGTGTGAATTTGGAACTTGGCACCTGGTATTTGAATTTGTCAATTTTCTTTGCGTACGTAATGATGTATCCAGAGACACAGTTTCTTGTGTTCTATGTGATACCTGTGAAAGCAAAGTGGTTGGGAATTCTGGACGGCATTTATTTCCTTTACACGATTGTACAAGGATTCTTGCCAACATATGGAGGAAACCCAATCTACGGACAGTATTATCAGGCGGATGCACTTGCAGCTGCAGTATCTATTTTGAACTTTATCATCTTTTTCCTGAGTTCAAAGCATGCGAAGGGATACTCGGCGAAGCAAATTCGAAGGAAGCGTCAGTTCCAGAAGAATATTAAAGCAGCAGGAAGACCTGTGAATTATCAGCCGAATGGGGCACGCCACAGATGTGCAGTTTGCGGAAGAACAGAACTGGACAATGAAAGTTTGGAATTTAGATATTGTTCAAAATGTAATGGGAATTATGAATATTGCCAGGATCATTTGTTCACACATACACATGTAAAATAAAGATAGCGAGGTAGAGGAAGACATGAAGAAAACAAAAATTATTTGTACAATGGGACCATCAGCAAATGAAAATGGTGGAGAATTAATGAGAAAATTAGTTCAGGGCGGCATGGATATTGCACGTTTTAACTTTTCGCATGGTTCACACGAAGAACAAAAAGGCCGTATGGATCTGTTGAAAAAAATTCGTGAGGAAGAAAAAAAACCAATCGCGATTCTCTTAGATACAAAGGGACCAGAAATTCGTACTGGCGTATTAGAAGGTGGAAAGAAAGTATTCTTACAGGAAGGGGAAACTTTCGTTCTTACAACAGAAGAAATAGAAGGAAACAGCTCAAAAGTTTCTATCACATATGACGGTTTAGTAAATGATGTAAAGGCAGGAAGTGTAATTCTGATTGATGATGGACTCATTGGACTTTCTGTAAAAGAAATCTGCGGAAATGAAATCGTATGTACAGTTGTAAATGGCGGAGAACTTGGAGAACGAAAAGGTGTGAATGTACCAAATGTTCCAGTAAGACTTCCAGCAATTACAGAAAAAGACCGCGAAGACATTAAGTTTGGTGTAGAACAGGGCGTAGACTTTATTGCTGCATCCTTTGTTCGTAATGCAGAATGTATTCTTGAAATCAAGACATTTTTGAATCAGTGCAATGCACCATATATTCCAATTATTGCAAAGATTGAGAACGCAGAAGGAATTGAAAATATTGACGAAATCATTCGTTGTGCAGACGGAATCATGGTTGCACGTGGTGACCTTGGTGTGGAAATTCCAGCAGAAGAAGTACCATACCTTCAGAAGATGATCATTCAGAAGTGTAATGAAAACTATAAACCAGTTATTACAGCAACTCAGATGCTTGACTCTATGATTCGTAACCCACGTCCAACAAGAGCAGAAGTAACAGACGTTGCGAATGCAGTTTACGATGGAACAGATGCTGTTATGCTTTCTGGAGAAACAGCAAGTGGTAAGTATCCATTAGAAGCACTGAACATGATGGTTCACATTGTAGAAAATGCGGAAAAACATCTGGATTACGATGCATATCATAAAAAAGTGGAACAGCATCGTTTGAAAAATGCTTCCAGTGCATTGGCTCATGCAGCAGTAACAACAGCACATGACTTGAATGCAAAATGTATTATCACACCATCTGTGTCTGGAGCAACAACAAGAGTGGTATCAAAATTCAAACCAATGACAGAGATTATCGGAATCAGTCCAAATGAATATTCTCTCCGTAGAATGCAGATTTACTGGGGTGTACGCCCACTGAAATCTATCGCTGTAAATTCTATTGATGAAATGTGCAGCAATGCGGTGGATCTTGCACGTGCAAAACAGTTGATCGAATCTGGAGATACAGTAGTATTAACAGCAGGAATTCCTTCTCCAAATATTAAAGAAAAACAGCCAATGGTTGTAAGTAATATGATGAAGATTGAAGTTGTTGACTAATAAGTATTAAAATGAACAGCGCAGAGTGTACCAACAGGTGCCTCTGCGCTCTGTGTATATTTATACAAAAATGAGAAAAATATGCATAAAATATTGTTGACAGATGTATAGAGATATACTATAGTGTTCCTATGGAGAACTACTAAAGAGAAGAAGGAGTGCTTTATGGAAAGCAATTCATTTATTGAACGTTTGGTGGAATTTGATTTGACGAGACAGGAAGCAGCGATTTACCAGTGTATGCTTCGTGATGGAAAGGTGACTGGATATGAAGTTGCGAAAAGTCTTGGTATTTCCAGATCAAACGCGTACAATTCCCTGGCGAGTATGACAGAAAAGGGTGCATCTTATCTGGTGGAAGAGGGGACAACAAAAAAATATGTTCCAGTACCCTTGGATGAATTTTGTAAAAATCATATCCGAAAGCTGGAAGAAAGCAAGAAATGGCTGTTGAAGCATATGCCAACAGAAAAGCAGCAAGTAGAAGGATTTATTACAATTGAAGGAGCAACGAATGTTCTGAATAAGATGAAGAACCTGCTTGCAAAAGTAGAAGAACGTGCCTATATCTCCTGCACAAGAAACTATTTACTTTTATTAGTAGAGGAATTGGACAAACTGAAAGAGGAGAACAAAAAGTTAGTGATTGTCACAGACCAGCCGGTAAACTTTGGAAATGCGAAAGTATATGTTGGCGAACCACGAGGAATGCAGATTGGTCTGATTACAGATTCGAAATACGTTCTGACTGGAGAATATGGGGAAGGAAGTATGAATACTTGCTTGTATTCTGGGCAGAAGTATTTTGTAGATTTATATAAGAGATCATTGTCAAATGAAATACAGCTATTGTCGATACGAGAGGAGAAAGAAAGAGAATGAAAAAAGAACCATTTGTAACAAAAGCGCAACTTGATGAAATTGTGAAAGAGTACCCAACTCCATTTCACTTATATGATGAGAAAGGGATTCGTGAAAATATAAAAGCATTGAAGGAAGCATTTTCATGGAATAAAGGATATAAGGAATATTTTGCGGTAAAAGCGACACCAAATCCATTTTTGATTGATATTTTAAGAGAATATGGCTGCGGCTGTGATTGTTCTTCTTATACAGAATTGATGCTTTCGGAAGCGATTGGTGCGAAGGGAGATGACATTATGTTCTCTTCTAATGAGACACCAGCAGAAGAATATGCTTATGCTGAAAAATTAGGCGCGATTATCAACTTGGATGATATTACACATATTGATTTTTTGGAACAGACATTGGGTTATATTCCAGAAACAATCAGCTGTCGCTACAATCCAGGTGGATTGTTCAAAATCAGCAATGATATCATGGATAATCCAGGGGATGCGAAGTACGGAATGACAACAGAGCAGTTGTTTGATGCATTTAAGATTTTAAAAAGTAAGGGAGCAAAAGAGTTTGGAATTCATGCATTCCTTGCAAGTAACACAGTTACGAATGATTATTATCCAATGCTGGCGAAAGTATTATTTGAAGTAGCTGTGAAACTTCAGAAAGAAACAGGTGTGCATATTAAGTTCATCAACCTTTCTGGAGGAATTGGAATTCCATACCGCCCAGACCAGGAACCAAACGATATCTACGCAATCGGAAAAGGCGTAAAAGAAGTTTATGAAGAAGTGTTAGTTCCAGCAGGAATGGGAGATGTAGAACTTTATACAGAACTGGGACGCTATGCAATGGGACCTTATGGCTGTCTTGTAACAAAGGCAATCCATGAAAAGCACACACATAAGGAATATATTGGTGTAGATGCATGTGCAGTAAACTTAATGCGACCAGCAATGTATGGATCATATCATCATATTACTGTAATGGGAAAAGAAGATGCACCATGTGACCATAAGTACGATGTGGTAGGATCTCTTTGCGAAAATAATGATAAGTTTGCCATCGACCGTATGCTTCCAGAAATTGAGAGAGGCGATTTGCTCGTGATTCATGATACTGGCGCGCATGGATTTGCTATGGGATATAACTATAATGGAAAACTGAAATCAGCGGAGCTTCTTCTGAAAGAAGATGGAACGGTCGCATTGATTCGAAGAGCAGAGACACCAGCCGATTATTTTGCAACATTTGACTGCTTTGAGATAGGAAAGAAACTGACAAAATAATTGTTGGAAAGGCGGAACAAAAAGAAAATGAAAAAGAAATCTATACTTGCAGGTATTTTGGTTGGAGTCATGACACTCGCAAGCGCGTGTGGTGCCATGAAACCAGAGGAAGCAAAAGCATATACACAGGCAACACTGGATGCAGTGTATTGCGGAGAACTGGATGAATATGTTCGTATTGTTGATACTACAAAAGAAGAAGCACAGAAAATGTACGAGGAAGGCATTCAGCTGACATTAGAAAAGATTGGGTTCGATGAAATGGGTGCATCTGATGAAATTAAAGAGCAGTACAAAGAGGTTGTTGTTGCGTTGGCAAAAGCAGCGAAATATGAAGTTGGCGAAGCTGTTGAAAATGAACAGGATGGATTTGATGTTGAAGTAACAGTACAGCCATTCCAGGGATTTGGAGATTTGGAAGATGAACTGACCAATGCTTTAATGAAAGAATTAAAAAATATGGATGATATTCCAAGTGATGAAGAAATCAATACACTGACTTATTCTTTGATGGCAGATTTGATGAAAGAAACATTGGAAGCTCCTGAATATGGGGAAGCGACAACAGTTACAGTTCATGTAAATCCAGATGAAGATGGGGTTTACCATATCCCAGAAGAAGACATGGAAATGATTGATTCAGCTTTGTTTTTGATGTAAATTCAAAAAAATGAAAAAATTTTAAAAAAGTTGTTGCAATTGTTGGAACAATATGATATTATAAATCTCGGTTCGAAGAGACCGAGATGAGCGGATGTGGCGGAATGGCAGACGCACAAGACTCAAAATCTTGCGGGGGCGACCTCGTGTGGGTTCAAGTCCCACCATCCGCATCTTGAAAGCAGCGTAGATACGCTGCTTTTTTTGTGTCTATAATTACGGTTATACATTTTTGGAGAGAAAATTAAAAGAGACACTTTCAAATTTTTTTCTTTTAGTGTATAGTATAAGGTGACGTTTTTATCTTTATAAGGAGATAGCATGAAAGAGAAGATAGTTTTAATTGATGGACACAGTATTTTGAATCGTGCATTCTACGGAGTACCGGATCTTACAAATGCTGAAGGGCTTCATACGAATGCGATTTACGGGTTCCTCAATATTATGTTTAAAATGTTAGATGAAGAAAAACCGGATTATCTTACGGTAGCTTTTGACGTACACGCCCCAACCTTTCGTCATCAGATGTTTGCAGATTATAAAGGCACAAGAAAGCCGATGGCAGAGGAACTTCGCCAACAGGTACCTGTAATCAAAGAAGTGCTGAAAGCAATGGGAATCTGCATCGTGACTTGTGAGGGACTGGAAGCGGACGACCTTCTTGGAACAATATCTAAGCGTTGTGAAGCGGCTGGAATGGTTGTTTCTGTTATATCAGGTGACAGAGACTTGCTACAGCTAGCAACTGAACAGGTAAAGATTCGAATTCCAAAGACAAAGCAGGGACGCACCGAGATTGAGGATTATTACAGCAAAGATGTGGTGGAACGTTACCAGGTAACACCGGAAGAGTTTATTGATCTGAAAGCGTTGATGGGCGATACTTCTGATAATATTCCAGGAGTTCCAAGTATTGGAGAAAAGACAGCGACAAAGATTATTACAGAATATCACTCAATAGAAAATGCATATGAACACGTGGAGGAACTGAAACCACCGCGCGCATCAAAAGCATTGAAAGAACATTGGGATTTGGCAGTGATGAGCAAGGAGCTTGCGACGATTAAAGTGGATGCTGAATTCCCATACGAGATAGAAGATGCAAAACTGGGCAATATTTTTACAGAAGAAGCCTATACCTATTTTCAAAAACTCCAGTTTAAGAATCTGCTTGGAAAGTTTGATGTGACAGCACCGGCGAATTCTGTGGAGGATTATTTTAAGAAGATTACAGATAAAAAGTCAGCAGAGCAGCTGCTCAATAAAGCAAAAGATGCAAATGTTGTCGGTGCCATGCTCTTTAAAGATTTGGAGAATGTCCTTCCACTTTTTGCAAATGAAGCAGGAATTGGTGGAATCGCGATTTGTTGTTCTGACCAAGAGGTGGGATGCATTTATTGTGAAAATGGAATTTCTGCGGACTGGCTGTTGAGTCAACTGAAAGAGATTCAGGAAAAAGCAGAACATTTTGTAATGTTTGATGTGAAAGCATATCTGGAATTTTTGAAAGTGAACAGACAAGAAAATTGCTTTGACGCAACAGTGGCGGCATATCTTTTAAACCCACTGAAAAGTGATTATACGTATGAAGATGTGGCGAGAGAACATCTGAATTTAATGATTGAAGAAAAGGCTGAGGCTTATGTGAAATACTGCTATGAGGCATACACAGCATATGCAGGTTACTCAGTCTTGTGGGACAAACTACAGGAAGCTGGCATGGAGCAGTTGTTTACTGAGATTGAGATGCCGCTGGTATTCACGCTTTACGACATGGAACAGAATGGAGTAAAGGTGGAAGGCGATGCGTTGAAAGCTTATGGGGACCAGCTGTGGGGAAGAATCGTAGCATTAGAAAAAGAAATCTACGAAGATGCCGGAGAGACCTTTAATATCAATTCGCCAAAGCAATTGGGAGTTGTATTATTTGAAAATATGAAGCTTCCTGGAGCAAAGAAAACGAAAACGGGATATTCCACTGCGGCAGATGTTTTAGAAAAACTTGCGCCAGAGTATCCAATCGTTTCAAAAATCCTGGAATATCGTCAGTTGACGAAGTTGAAATCAACTTATGCAGATGGATTGGCAAATTACATTTGCGAAGATGGAAGAATCCATGGAAAATTCAATCAGACCATCACGGCGACAGGACGAATTAGCAGTACAGAACCAAATCTTCAGAATATTCCTGTACGAGTGGAACTTGGAAGACTCATTCGTAAGGTTTTTGTTCCAGAAGAAGGTTATGTATTTGTGGATGCAGATTATTCACAGATTGAACTTCGTGTGCTTGCACATTGCTCCGGAGATGAACAGTTGATCGAAGCATACAAAGAAGCAAAAGATATTCATAGAATCACAGCTTCTCAGGTGTTCCATATACCATTTGATGAAGTGACCGCGCTGCAGAGACGCAACGCAAAGGCAGTCAATTTCGGAATTGTATACGGAATCAGCTCATTTGGACTGAGTCAGGATCTTAGTATCACGAGAAAAGAAGCTGCAAAATATATTGATGATTACTTTAAGACCTATCCAGGAATTAAGGCATTTCTGGATCATGCGGTTGCACATGCGAAAGAAATGGGCTATGTTGTAACGCTGTTTGGAAGAAGAAGACCGGTACCGGAACTTGCTTCCAGCAACTTTATGCAACGTTCCTTTGGAGAACGTGTTGCGATGAATGCACCAATTCAGGGGACAGCAGCAGACATTATGAAGATTGCAATGATTGGTGTGAATCGAAGACTGAAAGAACAGAAGTTAAAATCGAGACTCGTTCTTCAAGTCCATGATGAACTTTTAATAGAAGCATACAAACCAGAGTTGGAAATTGTGGAGACAATCTTGAAAGAAGAGATGGAGCAGGCGGCTTCATTGAATGTTCCATTAGAGATTGATATGCACGCAGGAGAAAACTGGTACGAAGCAAAATAAGAGGTGTAGATGATGAAAGTGATAGGAATTACAGGTGGCGTAGGAGCTGGGAAATCCCAGATTTTGGAGTATCTGAATAACAAGTATGGAGCAACAATCTGCATAGCAGATGATGTTGCAAAAAGTCTCCAGAAAAAGGGTGGAGAGTGTTATGCTCCAATCGTAGAACATTTCGGAGAAGAGATTTTGGATGAAAAAGGCGAACTGAATCGTTCAAAGCTTGCAAGTATTGTGTTCACCAATAGTGAGGAATTGGAAGTGTTGAACAATATTGTGCATCCGGCTGTAAAAGCAGAAGTAAGACATCTGATGAATAAGGAAGAAAAGAAAAATACGAATCTTTTCATTTTAGAGTCTGCACTTTTGGTAGAAGAAGATTACAATGAGTTCTGTGATGAACTTTGGTATATCTATGTGAAAGATTCTATTCGCAAGAATCGTTTGATCTATTCTAGAGGATATGATGCACAGAAAGTAGATGATATTATTTCATCTCAGCTTTCAAAAGAAGAGTTTATGAAAAACTGTGACCGTGTCATCGATAACAATGGTGAATTTATCGAAACTATGCAGCAGCTTGACAAGATGGTCAAGAACCTGTGGGAATAGAATGGAGAACTAGATGAGGTTATGCAGCATTGCCAGTGGAAGCAGCGGGAACTGCATCTATGTAGGAGATGATAATACGCACTTGCTGGTGGATACTGGAATTAGTAAAAAAAGGATTGAAGAGGGCTTGCAAAAGCTGGATGTGAAAGGTGAGGAATTAAGCGGGATTTTGATTACGCATGAACATGTAGACCACATCCAGGGGCTCGGAGTATTCAGCCGAAAATACGAAGTACCGATTTATGCTACAAAAGGTACGATTGAGGGGATTAAAAATTGCAAAAGTCTTGGAAAGATGCCAGACGGATTACTTCATCCAATAGAAGTTAATCAGGAATTTGGAATTGGTGACTTGCAGATTCATCCATTTGAAATTTCGCATGATGCGAATGAACCATCTGGTTATCGCATAGAAAACGGAAAGCAGGCTGTTGCAGTTGCGACAGATCTTGGAAAGTATGATGAATACACAGTGCAAAAGCTTCAGAATCTTAATGCAATTGTGTTAGAAGCGAATCACGATATACATATGTTGGAAGTTGGTCCGTACCCATATCCGTTGAAACGACGCGTGATGGGAGAGAAAGGACATTTGTCAAATGAATTGTCAGGAAGACTTCTTTGTGATATACTTCATGACGAACTTCAGTATGTTGTGCTAGGACATCTAAGCAAAGAAAATAATTATGAAGAACTGGCATATGAAACAGTAAAATTGGAGATTACCATGGGTGACAATCCATACAAAGGAGAGGACATCAATCTGATGGTAGCTAAACGAGATACTGTTTCGGAGATTGTTACATTATAACGTGCAAAAAAAATAGGAGCGATAGAAAGAATGGCAAAGATAGCAATTGTTACAGATAGCAACAGTGGTATTTCACAGGAGGAAGGAATGGAGCTTGGAATTCGAATAATTCCAACACCATTTTACATTAATGAAGAATTATATTATGAAGATATTACACTTTCGCAGGATGAGTTCTATCAGAAACTGGCAGAAGATGTAGAGATTTCTACTTCACAGCCATCGCCAGGAGATGTAATGGAACTTTGGGAAGAACTTTTAGAGACATATGATGATATTATTCACATTCCATTGTCAAGTGGATTGAGCAGTAGCTGTTCCACAGCAACTATGCTCGCAGAAGAATTTGATGGCAGAGTACATGTAGTGAATAATCAGAGAATTTCTGTTACACAGCGTCAGTCAGTGTTGGATGCACTGGAACTTGTAGAAAAAGGTCTGAGTGCAAAAGAAATCGTAGATGTACTTATGAAAGAAAAATTAGAATCTAGCATTTATATCATGGTAGATACTTTGAAATATCTGAAAAAAGGTGGACGTATCACACCAGCTGCTGCCGCACTTGGAACGGTGCTTAATTTGAAGCCTGTTCTTACCATTCAGGGAGATAAATTAGATTCTTTTGCGAAAGTGCGCGGAATCAAAGCTGCAAAGAAGACAATGATTGAAGCAATGAAGAAAGACATTGAGACAAGATTTGCTGGAAAAGAAGTACACTTAGAAGCTGCTTATACATGTTCAGAAGAAGAAGCAATGAAGTGGAAAGCAGAATTGGAAGAAAAATTCCCGGGATATGAAGTATATATGACAAAGCTTGCATTGAGTGTATCCTGCCATATTGGACCAGGATCCATTGCAGTTGCATGTTCGAAAAAGGTAGAAGCATAAGAAAGAGGGACGATGTTTGGAAGAAAACATCGTCCCTTTTACACATTCATTCCAAAGTGCAAGTGTATTTATCAAGAACGGTGGAATGTATGGATGGATGCGTGGAAACATTATTGTTTGGATTGACAATGAACCTTGCGGGCGTAGGAAAGAAAGACGGACTTTGTACTTATGACAGAGGAGTTTTTGCGGTGGTGTTGAAAAAGCATTTTGCACATGTTAATCTAATTATATAAATTTATACGAAGAATATTTTGGAGGCAGAAAAATGGTTAAGATAGGTATGCTACTTCCGGAAG
>CAZPZR010000040.1:0-12173 GCA_964591105.1 uncultured Lachnospiraceae bacterium
GCAACAATATTTTTTGCAACATAACGAGCTGCATAAGCTGCAGAACGGTCAACTTTTGTACAGTCTTTTCCTGAGAATGCTCCACCACCGTGACGAGCCATTCCACCGTAAGTATCAACGATGATCTTACGTCCTGTAAGTCCGCTGTCTCCGTGTGGCCCACCAATTACAAAACGTCCTGTTGGGTTGATGAAGAATTTTGTATTTTCATCTACCATTTCCTGTGGAAGAATCACGTCAAATACATGTTTCTTAATATCTTCGTGAATCTGTTCCTGTGTAACATCTGGATCGTGCTGTGTAGAAAGTACTACTGCATCTAATCTTTCTGGTTTTCCTTCTTCATTGTATTCTACAGATACCTGAGTTTTTCCATCTGGACGAAGGTATGTGAGTGTTCCGTCTTTACGAACTTTTGTAAGCTGTAATGCAAGTTTATGTGCAAGTGAAATTGGGAATGGCATCAATTCTTCTGTTTCGTTTGATGCGTATCCGAACATCATTCCCTGGTCTCCAGCACCGATTGCTTCGATTTCTTCATCAGACATTTTGTTTTCTTTTGCTTCTAATGCTGTATCTACACCGAGCGCAATGTCTACAGACTGTTCGTCAATTGCTGTGATTACACCACATGTGTGTGCGTCAAATCCGTATTTTCCACGGTTATATCCAATTTCATCAACTGTATCACGTACAATTTTCTGAATATCTACGTATGCGTTTGTTGTGATTTCACCCATAACGAGTACAAGTCCTGTTGTGATTGCTGTTTCACAAGCTACACGGCTGTTTGGATCCTGTTCCATAAGAGCATCAAGCACTGCGTCTGAAATCTGGTCACAGATTTTATCCGGATGTCCTTCTGTTACTGATTCTGATGTGAATAATAATCTTTCCATAGTTTTTCTCCTTTTCTAACTGTGTGCAAAGGGGATTCCCCTTTTTGCTCCCTTTCTCTTGGTCGAGATGGTTTTGTTTTATAAAAAAGCCTAAATCATCGTAAGCAAAAAAATCAGCCCGCCATAAGCGGACTGTTTTATATCTTTATAAACCAATCCTCTTATTGTTCGATTACTCGCTCAGGTTGGCACCTTCCCATCTGGGGGTTGCCGCAGCTTCATAGATCCTTTGTATCTCCACTGCTCTGAATAAGAGAAAGTTTGCTTTATTTACTTTTGTACCGATAAGACTCTACAACGTTTTTATATGAATGTCAAGTCCTAACTCACTTTTAATTTGAATTTCTGAATTTCTTTTTCGCTGGATACTTTTTCAATTACTCCGCCAAGTCCTCTCAGCTTTTCTTCAAATCTTTCGTATCCTCTCTGGATGTACACGATATCGTCTACAATTGTGATTCCATCTGTTGCAAGACCTGCAATGCAAAGTGCTGCACCTGCACGAAGGTCTGGTGCACTTACTCTTGCTCCTGAGAATGCTTCTACACCTTCGATTGTAGCGGAATTGCCTTCAATCTTAACGTTCGCTCCCATTCTTGCAAGCTCATCCAAATATTTGAATCGATTTTCAAAAATACTTTCTGTAATAATACTTGTTCCCTTGCAGAGTGCAAGTGTCACACCAATCTGTGGCTGCATATCTGTTGGGAATCCTGGATATGGAAGTGTCTTTACATGTGTGCTCACGAGATCTCCCTTAGATACTACACGCACAGCATCATCAAACTCTTCTACCTCACAGCCCATCTCTAAGAGCTTCGCAACTGTTGCTTCCAAATGCTTTGGAATTACATTCAGAACTGTTACATCCCCTTTGGTAGCTGCTGCCGCAAACATAAATGTTCCTGCTTCAATCTGATCTGGGATTACGGAATATGTTGTTCCATGAAGCTTCTTCACTCCACGAATCTTGATTACGTCTGTTCCTGCACCACGGATGTTCGCACCCATGCTGTTCAAGAAGTTGGCAAGGTCAACTACATGTGGTTCCTTTGCAACGTTCTCCATGATGGTAGTTCCTTCAGCCATAGCTGCTGCCATCATAACATTGATGGTTGCACCTACACTTACAACGTCAAAGTAAATATGTTTTCCAACAAGATTCTCTGCTTCTGCTACAATCTTGCCATATTCAATCTCAACATCTGCACCAAGTGCGCGGAATCCCTTCAAATGCTGATCGATTGGTCTGCTTCCAATGTTACATCCACCTGGAAGTGCAACTTCTGCATGTTTGTACTTTCCAAGCATCGCACCTAACATATAGTAAGATGCACGAATTTTCTTAATGTAATCATACTCAATACTGTAAGACTGGATTCCCTTTCCATTAATCTTTACAGTGTGTCTGTCTACACGATGTACACTAGCACCAATTCCTGCAATTGCATCCAAAAGAACATTGATGTCATTTACATCTGGCAGATTTTCAATGCAGACGGTTTCATCTGTCATAATTGCTGCTGCAAGAAGTCCCAGTGCAGCATTCTTTGCTCCACCAATCTCGACTTCACCAACCAATGGGTTACCGCCCTTAATAATATACTGTTCCATATAACACCTCAAAAAATATATCTATAATTCAAACTCTAATATTCCGTATTTTACGCATATTCCATTGTATTATATCATAGATTACGAATTTGTAAAATATTTTTTTATTCTTGTAATTTTCCAGCAATATTTTCCTAGTTTTCTTCCAGAATATCTAGCACTTTTCCTATTGTTTCTTCCAGGCGGAGTCCATCTTCACACACCGTGATATCCGCATATTTTTCAAATAATTTCACGCGTTCATTGTAGAGCATCTCCAAAGTCTGCCCTTCTCTAAGTACTACGCCTCTCTTTTTCGCATTTCCAAGTCTTTTGCTGATGGTTTCAAACGAAGCCTGCAAATAGATGACTGTCCCAATTTCTTTAAAGTGCTTCATTGCGTTTTCACAATATACCACACTTCCTCCCGGCGACACAACCGTTTTTTTCACGTCAATCGACGCGTTCACGCTATCTTCAACTTCCAGAAATCCTTCTACACCTTTTTCTACAATAATTTCTCGCAAAAGCTTACCTTCTTTTTCCTGAATCAAAAGATCTGTATCAATGAATTTATATCCAAGTCTTTTTGCAACAACTACACCAACTGTACTCTTTCCCACAGCTGGCATTCCAATCAAAATAATGTTCTCCATGATGTGTCTCCTTCATATTCAGTTCTGCATTTTCATCGAAGTATTATAGCACACAAATGTGAAAAAAGGGAGTCTTTCTCATCAAAAGCCTCCCTCACGATTATTTTCTTCCTTGAAATTTACGATATTCTCGTCGTCTTTCACATATTTCCTGATACAGCATCACATGAATCAGATCCATCATCCATTCACCTGGATGCTCTTCTTTTCCCTCTGTCTGGTCATAAACCCTTCTGCACATTAACCGTAACTGTAATTGATCGGGATACTCATCATACATCATACTCCCTTCATATTCCATTCGGTCACATTCCATCTCTATATAAGGAAGAACTCTTTTCGCTGTGTCTGGATATGCCGCTTTCATGTATTCATAATCCCGCTGTCCCATCCGTTCGTTTTCCCAGAGCAGCGGAGATTGATAGGCAAGGTAAAAAGGTAATCTGGATTCCATCGTTTACACACTCCTGCTATTTCTATCTATAATTAGCATATGTGGCATTCCCAAAAAGGTTCTATATTGCATACGAAAAAAGCACTCCGATTAATCGAAGTGCTTTTCAAGCGTGGGCGAGAAGATTCGAACTCCCGACCTTTTGGTCCGTAGCCAAACGCTCTATCCAGCTGAGCTACGCCCACACATTATTTTGTTTTGTTGTGTCCCTCACAACGAAGATTATTATATCTCAGGCTTTTTATAAAGTCAACACTTTTTTTGATTTTTTTCAAAAAATTTTTATTTTGATTTTTTTACCCAAACTGGCTTGCTCATTTTTTTAATATCTGGACTTTTCAATCTATCCACTCTAGTGTTACTATATCTTATAGTTTTTTAGAAAGGAACTTTTTATGTCAAAGAAAATTGCAGTAATTAACGACTTATCCGGATTTGGACGCTGTTCTCTGACTGCTGCCATTTCCGTAATCGCTGCTATGGGAGTACAACCATGTCCTCTCCCAACAGCAATCCTCACAGCACAAACAGATTATCCTAGTTACTACTGTGACGATTATACAGATAAAATGAAACACTACCGAATTGAATGGAAAAAGATGAATCAGACGTTCGACGGCATTTACACAGGTTACGTTGCCAGCGAAGCGCAGATTCATGAGATTTTTCATTTTATAGAAGAATTCCGAACTCCTGACACGTTCTTACTTGTTGATCCTGTCATGGGGGACGATGGCTCTACTTACTCCATGTTTACAGAAGGTTTATTGGCTCAGATGAAAAAATTGGCTCTTATGGCTGATATCATTACACCGAATCTTACCGAGCTTTGTCTTCTTGCAGGTGTTGATTACAAGAGCCTTCCAGACTCTTCCGATTCTAAATCACTTTTTGCTCAGATAGAAACTCTCGGAAAGTCTCTTTGTGCTCAGGGGCCTACTCATATTGTTGTCACAGGAATTACATTCACCGATGAAGCTGGTATTCCTCAGATGGGAAATCTCTACATTTCAAAGGAAGAAACTTCCCTTCTTGCATTTCCACATATCGGCGGCAGTTACTCTGGCACTGGTGACTTATTTGCCTCCTGCCTTGCTGCCGGAATTGCTCGCGGCGATGAAATTCCAGCAATCATTCAGATGGCTGGCGAATTCCTGGAACTGGCACTTGCTGACACTGTCAGAGAACAGATTCCTCGAAATGACGGAGTAAACTATGAGAAATATCTCTCGCTGTTAACCCCTCGTCAATAACAACAAACAAATAATATGGAAAGGACGATTTACATGAGACGCGAATCAACATCAGTAATTAATTTGACACTCACCGGACTTTTTGCAGCAATGATAACATTAATGACTGCGTACATTTTCCATATTCCTTATGGTGCCAATGGCGGATACATTCATTTTGGAGATACTCTCATTTACTTGGCAGCTATCCTCCTTCCAAAACCATATGCTATTGCCGCAGCAGCAATTGGTGGTGGATTGGCTGACTTATTAACTGCACCAATGTGGGTGCCAGCAACTATTTTAATCAAAGTACTGCTAACTCTGCCATTTACATCAAATACAGAAAAAATACTTTCCAAGCGCAACAGCGTCGCTCCGCTTTTTGCAGCAATCTTCTCAATCGCAGGATATTATTTGGCTGAAGGTGTCATTTTCGGTTCCTTCGCATCTGCATTCGTCTCCATTTGGGGTAATATAGTACAATCACTCGGAAGTATGATCATCTTCCTTGTCTTTGCTGCAGCGTTAGACCGCGTGCATTTGAAAGCGAGAGCCAATTTATTGGCACATTAATTAATTTACAGTTTTTTCTTATATTCTCGCGGTGTACATTTCATATAGCGCTTAAAGATTTGTCCATAATAAGCCGGACTGGTGAAACCTACCAATCCGGCTGTTTCTGTAATTGTCTTTCCTTGCCTCAAATAAGGCAGACTATTTTGAATTCGCAGAAACAGTATATAGTCAAAGATTGTCATTCCCATATGCCGCTTAAAAAATCTACAACACTCACTTTTGCACAAATTTACTGCCTCAGCAATATCATCCAAACTGATTTCTTCCGTACAATGTGCCTGTATATAAGTTACCATCCCTCGCAATCGTTCTAAATGTCCCTTCGATTTTTGTGTATGTTTTGGCACTATCCGAAAATAGCGATACAGCTTACTCCAGATATTCATAAGATTTTTATGTACCTCTAGTTCATATTCTTCAGATGGCTGGCACCAATTTCGATAAATCTCCTGCATACTTGTGATGATTTCTTGTTGCCAATCAATTTGCGGTTCCAGTTTCAAAGAACCTGCCGCTTCATTTTCTATGATTGGACTCACATATTTCTCTTGAATTCTACTATTTTCATATCCGTAAATAAATCTCGGATGAAAAGTAATCGCTAGATAGGTACATGTTTTCTCGCCAATCTGATAACCAGCGTGTAACATCTTACTATTGCAGAATATCCCCTCTCCTGCGTGTAGATGATAGCTTTTTTCATTTACATGATATTCCATTTCTCCATCCATAATCCATGTAATTTCTATTTCCGGATGCCAGTGCCATAAAAAGCTTCCATGCTCGTACATCTCAATTTTTTCCACACTCACATTCACAGGAAAAGCATAATCCCCATGGTTCTTAATTTCCTTTTGACTTTTTTCAATATCTATTTGCATCTTCTCAATATCCTTATAATTTTATCTAATATATTTATTGATATGCGTATAAATACGCACTATCATTATAATAAATCTAATGAAATATTTCTACAAAATATAAGGAAAGGATATTTGCAAATATGTTGGAACATTTAAAGACAAAATTCCAAGAACTTTACGGAACTACCGACAACACACGCACATATTTTGCACCGGGACGCGTTAATCTTATTGGCGAGCACACCGATTATAATGGTGGTCATGTCTTCCCTTGTGCACTTACTCTTGGAACTTACGCGGTCGTGCGTAACCGAGAAGACCGTGTTCTTCGTTTTTATTCCATGAATTTTGATGAACTTGGAGTCATTGAAACTTCTTTGGATGAACTTATCCCAAATGAAGCAGCCGGTTGGACGAATTATCCCAAAGGAGTCTTCTGGGCTTTTGAAAAACGTGGATATTCTTTGACTCATGGACTGGATATTGCAATCTACGGTGATATTCCAAATGGTTCTGGTCTCTCTTCCTCAGCTTCTCTGGAAGTATTAACCGGTCTTATCTTGAAAGATACGTTTCATTTTGATACACTTTCTATGGTTGATCTTGCACAGATTGGACAAGATTCCGAGAACACTTTCAATGGTTGTAATTGTGGAATCATGGATCAATTTGCAAGTGCCATGGGGAAAAAGGATCATGCAATCTTTCTCGATACCAACACGTTACATTATGAATATGCACCTGTCCTGTTAAATGATGCAAAAATTGTAATCACTAACAGTAAGGTCAAGCACAGTCTTGTGGATTCTGCCTACAATGATAGACGAAATGAGTGTGAACTTGCCTTAAAGGAACTGCAGACTGTTCTTCCTGTTCAAACACTTGGAGAACTTAACATCGAAGCCTTTGAAGCTCATAAGTCTGCAATACAATCTCCGGTACGCCAAAGACGCGCCAAGCATGCAGTCTATGAAAATCAGCGTACCATTCAAGCCGTACAAGCTTTGAAATCCGGCGATTTATCACTCTTCGGTGCTCTGATGAATGAATCACATGCTTCCCTTCGGGATGACTATGAAGTTTCTTGTCCAGAGATTGATTTTCTCGTTGCACAGGCACAGGCGATTTCTAGTGTCATCGGTTCACGAATCACTGGCGGTGGTTTCGGCGGATGCACAGTCAGCATTGTAGAAAATGATGTTGTAGAGACATTTGTTTCTAAAATTGGTGCGAGCTATTTGGAAGCTTTCGGCCACGAAGCAGAGTTTTATATAGTAGATATCGGTGATGGTGCAAGATTATTATCCTAGTTTTATGTAGAAAGGGACGAACAAAATGTTATTTGAAAACATAAAAAAATTAGTAGAATATGGGGTTCAGACCGGTCTTACACCAGCCTGCGAACGCATTTATGCAACCAACCTTCTTCTGGATGTATTTGCAGAGGATAATTATGAAGATGTGGAGATTGATTGTACAGATATTGTTCTGGAAGATGTCTTGAAAGCACTTTTGAACGAAGCCGTTGCCCGCGGTCTCATCGAAGACAGTATTGTTTACCGTGATTTATTTGACACCAAACTCATGAACTGTCTCATGCCAAGACCTGCACAGGTTCAAAAAACTTTCGAAGAAAAGTATGCAGTTTCTCCTATGGAAGCGACAAATTATTATTATAAACTCAGTCAGGACAGCGACTACATTCGTCGCTATCGCGTGAAAAAAGATTTAAAATGGAAAGTGGCTTCTCCATACGGAGACATTGATATTACTGTCAACTTATCAAAGCCTGAGAAAGATCCAAAGGCAATCGCTGCTGCCAAACTTGCAAAAGCAAGCAGCTATCCAAAATGTCTGCTTTGCGTAGAAAATGAGGGATATGCCGGACGTGTAAATCACCCAGCCAGATACAATCATCGTATCATGCCAATCACGATTAATGCGCAGAACTGGGGATTCCAGTATTCTCCATACGTATACTATAACGAGCATTGTATCGTTTTCAATGGCCAGCATACACCTATGAAAATCGAGCGCGATACTTTTGTAAAGCTTTTTGACTTTATAAAATTATTCCCGCATTATTTCCTTGGTTCTAACGCTGACCTTCCAATTGTTGGCGGTTCCATCTTGAGCCACGACCATTTCCAAGGCGGAAATTATACTTTCGCTATGGCTAAAGCACCAATGGAAAAAATGGTACAGATTCCTGGTTATGAAGACGTAGAAGCTGGTATCGTAAAATGGCCACTTTCTGTTCTTCGAATCCGTCACAAAGATTCTAACCGCTTGGTAGAACTTGCAGACCATATTTTGCAGTGTTGGAGAACTTATACCGACGAGTCTGCATTCATCTATGCTGAGACAGATGGCGAGCCACACAATACAATTACACCGATTGCACGAAAAGTTGATGATATGTACGAATTAGATCTTGCACTTCGTAATAATATTACAACGGAAGAACATCCACTGGGTGTTTATCATCCACATGCCCAGTATCATAATATCAAAAAGGAAAACATTGGATTGATTGAAGTTATGGGACTTGCAGTTCTTCCTTCCCGTTTGAAAGAAGAACTAGAACTTCTCGCCCAGTACATTGTAGATGGAAAAGACATCTCTTCCTGTGAAAAGATAGAAAAACACGCTAGCTGGGTTGCATCTTTCCTTCCAAAATACGATTCTGTCACTTCTGAGAATGTCATGGATACTCTCAAAGAAGAAGTCGGAAAAGTATTCGTTGGGGTTCTCGAAGATGCTGGTGTATTTAAATGTACAAAAGACGGACGCGACGCGTTCCTTCGTTTTGTAGATAGTTTATAATATTACAGGGGCATATCAATGATATGCCCCTGCTTTTATCTCATTAAATACTTGTATTTCCTCATTTGCGCATAAACGATCGTTTCCACCCTGTTACGTACTTCTATAGAATATGGTGTTGCTTTATCAAGCAGTTCTTTCACGTCTGCTTTTGTAAATTCAAAATTCAGATTTGTTTTGTAGAGTGTTTCTGAAATATCTAATTGCTCTTCAAATTCTTCACATATCGTCTTTTGAAGATTGTCTGTCATTTGTTTTTATATTCTGTTCAAAAAGTTCTACCATCCTGTTACCTCTCAATCTGAATCCAAAAATGATCCTCAGCCATTCTTCCCTCTGTCTTCTCAATAATTAAAAGTGGATCGTAAAATGGAATACCCAAATCTCTCAAAATTAGTTTCATCTTGTCTCTGCTTGCCGGGAAGCATCTTGATTCCAAAAATTCTTCATACATTTGATAATTAGGATGGCTTTCCTTTCCAAATGCACAGAACATCAGATTGTCTGTATAATTCTTTATCTTAACAACTTTTTTCAATTCATCCACATCAATGAGCGTGCAAACCTTTTCTTTATACATGTACCATAAGCGAAGTGGCATTTCTTTCTCTGGTACACGCATCTTTTCCACATATTCCGGGCATTCTAACAACATCTTTAACAAAAGAACTACAGGACCTGTAATTGGTTCTTTACTCCGTTCCCATCTTTCAACAGTAGGTTTAGAACTATTAATAAATTCTGCAAATTCTTTCTGTGTAAGTTTTAGTTCTTTCCGAATTTCTTTTATTTCTTTTGCTGTTATACTGCTTGGTGTAATAAACAACCTACGTTTCATGCGAATCCCCCTCTGCTTCTCTAATAAATATTCAATGTCTTTTCTTTATTAAACCATTATTTTAATTGTTTTTCAAGCCATAAAACAATTAAAATAATGGTTTTTTTAAAAATAGAGGGTGCTTTCTACACCCCCACCTATTTTCATTTTTTATAACAAGGAATGAATGACTCCATCCCGACATTGATTTGGCGTAATCATGTAAGGTATATTCTTCGAGTCCATCATATTATGGGATTCTAAAAATCCTGTCGGATCGACAGCACGTAAAATGCAGGCAATATCGAAAAAAAGCGTCAGACCCATACATTCTTGTATCGTCTGACGCTTTTGTCTCTTTAATTTTCGTATACATACAGTTCATGAAGCGCTCTCGTTGCACAAATATACTGAAACTGCTGATAAAATGCGTTTTCTTTCTCCCCGCCAAGGATAAATACCTGGTCAAATTCCAACCCTTTTGCCATATAAAATGTGGTAACAGTCAATCCATTTTTGAATAATGAACTATCTCGGTCAATGTAGGAAACATCCTCTCGCACTTCTTTCAATGCCAGATAAATCTCCCAGGCTTCACTCTCTGTCATTGTCAAAATCGCTGCTGTTTCATACTCATCTTCTGCAAGTTTTACATGTTCCAAAACTTGTTTCAGCATTTCTTCCCGAGAAATTTTCTCAACAACTACCTCTTTCCCGTGACGTCCGATGTATTCAATTCCTGTTACATTTGACACTTTTTCGGCATATTGTGCAATTTCTTCTGTATTTCGATAACTCTTATTCATCTCAATCTTGCGCACATTTTTGCCAAAGATTTTTGGAAGAAATTTCAGCACATCCTGCATTTTTTCATCTACCGTCTGTGCTCGGTCTCCGAGAATTGTCATGTTGCATTTGAACAACATCTGAATAATTATATACTGAAGATAAGAGTAATCCTGCATCTCATCAATTACAAGATGACGAATTTTCTTCTTTTCTGCTCCAGCTAAAAGACGGTATTTAAAATACAAAATAGGATATACATCTTCGTATGGCAGCACTCGTTTTTCTGGCGCAATCTCCGGAAGTGTTTCCCAACCATTTTCCTCCAGAAACCAGTTGTAAATTTCATATACATCCTTCGTAACATACATCTTGTCAAATTTTTCCTGAATTAAGAGTAGTTCTTCCTCAGAAAGATTTCTTCCGTACAAAGTCTCATATTCATCAACAAAATACTCCTGAATTGCCTCCATTCTGGAAAGAATCGGTTTGTTCATATGTTTATAATAGAAAAATTCCAGGATTTCATCTGCGCTCTTTTGAAATCCCTTATAAGAAACATCTCGGAAATCTACTAAGCGGTCTTCCAGTTCAATCATAAAGCCTTCTACCGCCTCTAAAAATTCTTTTGACTGCTTCCACTGGAATCTGCGTTCATCTTCTTTGCTTACCCCTGCAATTCGTCTTTCAATCTGATGGTAACGGTCTTCGCAGTCTGACGCAATTCCCTTTAATTCCTTATAGGCAAATAAGTCCAAACTCATTTCCTGAATATTCTCTTCCCCAAGTTCTGGGAGAATATGCGAAATATAGTCCGAAAATACTCCATTTGGCGACAATACTAATACATTGGATGAGTTCAAATGTTGTCTGTCATGATACAGCAAATACGCAATTCTATGCAGCGCAACAGACGTTTTTCCGCTTCCTGCTGCCCCCTGGATTGCCAGGATCTTATCCTTTGTATTTCGAATAATTGCATTCTGCTCCTTCTGAATTGTACGAACAATATTTTTCAACTGTGTATCACTATTTGCACCCAGTTCTTGTTTTAAAATATCATCGTCAATCTTCATATCACTTTCGAATTCATACACCATTTTCCCATGTCGGATCTTATACTGCCACTTGGATAAGATTTCTCCTTCCATGATTCCTCCTGGTGCTTCATAGCATGCTTCCCCTTTATCATAATCATAGAATAAGCTGGACACTGGTGCACGCCAATCATAAATCAAAGGCACTTTTCCACGTTCTTCTGCGAAGTTGCCAATTCCAATATAAAAATTCTCTGGCTCGTCCTCTCCATCATAAACAAATTCCACGCTTCCAAAAAATGGAGAGTCCAGCATCTTTTTCAATCGATGTCTATACTTTTGATTCTCCACACTCGCATTTACCTGCGTAAGAAGTGCCTGCTGATTATCAAAATTCTCATATCCATACTGGTCCATCTCTGTATAGTTTT
>CAZPZR010000040.1:12273-16998 GCA_964591105.1 uncultured Lachnospiraceae bacterium
GCCTGCTGATTATCAAAATTCTCATATCCATACTGGTCCATCTCTGTATAGTTTTCCCAGTAATACTCATTCATATCAGCAATGTCTTTCTGCACATCCTGTATGGTCACATCCAGTTGCTGAATTCTCATCGTTAATTTCTCAATAATATCTATTAAAAATTCTGTTCCTTTACTCATGGCTTTCCCCTATAAATATAATTTAGCTACCTATTATAACACTTTTTTTATAAATTTTCCGTTAAGAATCTAAAAAAATACATTCTAATATTTACCCGTTTTCTCGCAGTATGTTAAAATATGATTACATTTCTCGAAAGGACTGATATTTCATTTCATGAATTTCTATCAAACAAAACTCACAGAAAAATTTGAAGAGGCATTAAAAGCGGTACTTCCAATCATTGGAATCGTGTTGTTATTAAGTTTTACAATCGCTCCGCTTCCGCCTAGTATCTTACTATTATTTTTATTTGGCGGCGTGCTTCTCATCATAGGCATGATGTTCTTCACACTGGGGGCAGAACTTTCCATGACTCCTATGGGCGAAAAAATTGGAACCAAGATGGCTTCCTCACGAAATCTGGGAATTACATTATTCTTGTGTTTTCTTCTCGGATTTATCATCACAATATCGGAACCCGATTTACAGGTACTCGCAGAACAAGTACCTTCTGTTCCGAACTCCACTCTGATCCTTGCAGTTGCTTGCGGAGTTGGATGTTTTCTCATGGTGGCTATGTTACGTATGCTTTTTTCAAAAGCACTTCCACCAATCTTAGTATGTTTTTATCTGATTGTATTCATTCTGGCATTTTTCGTTCCAGAAGATTTTCTCTCAGTAGCATTTGACTCCGGCGGTGTCACAACCGGACCTATGACCGTACCTTTCATTATGGCACTCGGTATTGGTTTCTCCGCAGTTCGAAGCGATAAACATGCAGAAAACGACAGTTTCGGTCTGGTTGCACTCTGCTCCATTGGACCAATCCTTGCAGTATTGATTCTGGGAATGTTGTACCATCCGGAAGATTCTGGGTACGCAGTTTCCGAGCTTCCTACCATTACAGATTCTGTCGAACTTTGGAAATGTTTTGCAAAAGGATTTCCGACATACGTCCATGAAATCGCAATTTCATTGTTGCCAATCATCTTATTTTTTGTTGTATTCCAGATAATTGCTCTGCGTTTAAACAAAAAAACACTTTTAAAAATCGGTGTTGGTATCGTCTATACTTACGTTGGTCTTGTCCTTTTCCTTACAGGGGTAAATGTTGGATTTATGCCTGCTGGAAACTTACTTGGACAAATGCTTGCTGACCTTCCATACAACTGGATCATCATCCCGATTGGTATGTTGATTGGATATTTCATCGTAAAGGCAGAACCAGCTGTATACGTATTGATGGAACAAGTAGAAGAAATCACTTCTGGAGCTATTTCTGGTAAGTCTATGGGACTTTGTCTCTCCCTTGGTGTTGCTGTTTCCGTTGGACTTGCCCTTACCCGTGTACTAACCGGTATTTCTATCTTTTGGTACATTATTCCAGGATATGCCATTGCAATCATTCTTTCCTTCTTTGTGCCAAAGATCTTCACTGCCATTGCCTTTGACTCTGGTGGCGTAGCTTCTGGTCCAATGACCGCAACCTTCCTGCTTCCATTTGCAATGGGTGCTTGCCAGGCTGTCGGTGGAAATATTGTACGCGATGCCTTTGGTGTTGTTGCTATGGTTGCCATGACACCGCTAATCACATTACAGATTCTTGGTGCTGTATACAAATATCGCTCTAAGCACCTTGATATTCCAGAAACCGAACCTGAATCTTACCTTGATATCTGGGCGGATAATGATATCATTGAATTATAATAAGTTGAAAAGAGGGACACTTTATGAGCGGACTCTACCTCATGGGGCTCATTACAAATCGAAGCCTGCGAAGCAAATATCAAGAATTTTTTAAAGAAAACAATCTTCAGATTACTTTAGGAACTCCCGGAGCTGGTACCGCTAGCAACGAGATTCTCAACTATTTTGGTATGGAAGCAACAGAAAAGTACATTTATTTTGCTTTTGTGACTTCCTCAACGTGGACACGCATCAAGCGCGGATTATACGAAAAGATGCGCATTGATATTCCAGGTCGCGGAATTGCATTCTTAACACCTCTCTCCAGTATTGGTGGGAAGAATACTTTACAATATCTTACTGTAAATCAAGAAATTAAAATCGAGGAGGAAAGCACCTTGAAGAATACAGATTATGAACTTCTAGTCACAATTGCAAATGCCGGTTACACAGACGTAATCATGGACGCCGCAAGAAGCGCACATGCTCCCGGCGGTACAGTACTTCATGTAAAAGGAACTGGTGCTGAATACGCACAGAAGTTTTTCGGCATCTCATTGGCCGAAGAAAAAGAAATGATTTTTATTGTGGTTCGTACATCACAGAAAAATGCAATCATGAAAGCGATTATGACCGATGCAGGCATTGAAAGTTCTGCCGGTGCAATCTGCTTCTCCCTTCCAGTTACAAGCGTTGCTGGAATTCGAATGTTGGCTGACATAGACGAAGAGCTGGATTAACCCCAGCTCTTTTTTTATCTTTCCTATTCTTTTCCTCTTTCCGGCAAACTTAAAACTGTAAGCGCTACCAACGTCACTGCCAGTCCCAAAAGCGCAAATATCGTCGGTTTTTCATCAAAGAACACAACTCCCATAATCATAGCTGCCACAGGCTCTCCAGCCGCAAGAATAGACGCTTTTCCAGCCTCCATATATTGAATAGAGACTGTATATAATATATAAGGCAATGCCGACGTAATTAAAGCATGTACAAGGACGAAACTGCCATGCTGCAATGGGCGTTCACACACAAACGTTGCAATTTGATTCCAATCAGTAAGTGGAATCAATGTCACTGCAATCACTAACAAACAGTAAAATGTAATCGTAAATCCATGATATTCCCGTTCCATCGCAATCTTAGAGAAAATACTATATAGTGCATAACAAAAGCCTGCAATCGCACCTAATAAAATTCCCAGGTTGTCCAATCTCATACCCGCAGTCTGCTCAAACACACCACTTACAAGGACACACCCACTGACCGCTAAAATCACACACAACAGCTTTTTCTTCGTGACTTTCTCCCCAAAGAACATTGCCGCCATAATCAAGACATACACCGGTGACAAACTAAGGAGCACAGCCGCCATAGAAAGCGAAATACGATTGATTGCCTCATTATACGCCAAATTAATCCCAAACATTCCAAACAAGCTTGCTGCACAAAATATCCAAAGATCCTTCACACGGATACGAAATAATTTTCTATCATAAATCAACAACCATACTGCCAAAATCGCTACCGCAACCACCACCCTAGATTCCACAATTGTAAAACTATCCATCTCCATTGCTTTTAAGTAGCGAACAAACACGCCCACTGATCCCCAGAATATTCCCGAAAGAACCGGAAATATCCACACTAATTTCTTCATCTTCTGTTTCTCCTCATCTCTGCATTTCCCAATACTTTCATCCCATCAATTCTATATAAAATAACTCGATATTGTCAACTATGACTTTCTTAATATGTGCTTCCGATTTTCTTAAGAAACTTTATAAACATTTCCAGAACTTGACACATCCACTTCACAATTGTTTTCTATAATAACATTATCAAATAAAGAAGCTGACGGTTGTGCTGAGTATCTCGTATGGCTGTTGGACTTCGCCTAACAATTAGTAATATTTATATAGATTTTTATCCCTCCTGGCTGGTGCAACTGCACCAGCCCTCTCTTTTCTCAAAAAAAGAGTTAGCAAATCATCGGATTCACTAACTCTCTATACTCTATGATTCTCTGAAAACTACAGCTCCTGTCTCAGCATCCATGGATTCTACAATTGCCAAAGATTCTAACTGATAGCCAAGATTTCTAATAATTCTACCACCGGACTGGAATCCCTTTTCAATTGCAATTCCAATTCCTTCTACAGTTGCTCCTGCTGACTGAACAATCTGAATCAATCCCTGAAGTGCACATCCATTAGCAAGGAAATCATCAATCAACAATACATGATCATCTTCGTTCAAAAACTTTTTAGATACGATTACCTGATTCTGACACTTATGTGTAAATGATTCTACTTCTGCAACATACATCTCCCCATCAAGATTAATGCTCTGTCTCTTCTTTGCAAATACAACAGGTACTCCGAAATGCTGTGCTACTACACAAGCAATACCAATACCAGATGCTTCAATTGTAAGAACCTTATTAATTGGTTTTCCCTCAAAACGTTTCTTCCATTCTTTTCCCATCTCATTAAATAAGTCAATATCCATCTGATGGTTCAAGAAGCTGTCCACCTTTAACACATTACCTTCTTTTACAACTCCATCCTTGAGGATTCTCTCTTCTAAACAGTTCATATCTGCTCTCCTTATAATTCGTTTTCGATATGTCTATTATACTGATATGTTGAAATAATTTCCACCTATAAAATGAAAAAAACCTTAGATTCTTAATGAATCTAAGGTTTTCATAAAATGCCGCAGACCGGAATCGAACCGGTACGGGAGTATAAGTCCCGCAGGATTTTAAGTCCTGTGCGTCTGCCAGTTCCGCCACTGCGGCATTCTGCAACAGACATTTGTTGCAAGTGGGACCAATAGGGCTCGAACCTATGACCCCCTGCTTGTAAGGCAGGTGCT
>CAZPZR010000041.1:0-16224 GCA_964591105.1 uncultured Lachnospiraceae bacterium
CCTTTTACCCTTTATTTACGGGCTTTTTTCCGTTGCACTTTGTTTTTTATGTTGCACATCTGTTTCGCAACATTTGTTTTTTAGAATGGAATTTCTTCTTGTGTATACCCCTTCTGCTCTACTGCTTCGAAATCTGTCATTTTCTCTTTAAGCCCGATATAAACTGATACGCCTGCTTTATCTCCAACACGCGCTCTTTTATATGAGCACCCCAAAGATTCCATTCTATCCTTTATATTTCTTTTCTTTACAGCTTGCCTATCATTCAATTCACACCACTTAGAATAATCTTTTTCAAACTCAGACTTTAAAATCTTATCCTTCTCGTCTCCCGTAATAATATAATTCTCAATAATATAAGCAAAGAGTGTATCTTGTCTCGATCTGTATTCTCCCATCACTTCATCACTAGCGCTTGATTCTGTCAGTCTATAATTATTGTCTTTCAGTCTATGAAACCCTTCCAGAAACCAATTTAAAATAGCGTCTTTCTCTTTTAACATCTTATCTAATAGATACGAATCACGTAATTCTTTCGGGATAACGTTAATGCAAGGAATGATTGCGAGACGTTCAAATAAGTGACCGCCCTTATCATCTTTGAATATTGGCAAATTATTACAAGCAATAATCACGCCACCAGGGTAACAATATGTATAAGGTTGCTTTCCTTTCTGCTCTACTTTTATATCATCTCCACCCGTCAACTGTTTAAATATTGCACTGTCTTCAATCTCGCTACTCGTTTGATCTCCAACAATAATAACTCTTGTTCCAACAATCCCGCCCAATGCAAATTTTGATTTTTCGTTCATGTTTTGAATTGGGATATTTGCACTTGCATTATCTCCTAACATCTCATTCATAAGTTTTAATAACTGCGATTTTCCAGTATTTCCCATTAACGACAACAAAATCATTGCCTTTTTAGTTCTGTGAACATTCGCACTTGAAAGAACTACTCCACAATACTCTTGAATGATTGCTTTCTTTTCTTCGTCTACATTTCCGTTATCATCTAAACAGAGATCGTTCATATATTTATCAAATACGCTTCTGTTTGTGGCAGCAGGATCATAATTACATTCTAGTTGTCGTGTACTTAATACCTTCGGTGTATGGGGCTCTAATTTTCTTGTATCTACGTTATAAAGCCCATTTTTAAGATTTATATATTTTTCATCTTTATCTAAATCGCGCCATGAATGAATATTCTTACCTTGCGATAACAACAACCCACACACGTTATTCAGTAAACTATCTGATACTATAGAAGGCGGTACATACTTATAAATCACAGATTTCATTTTATTGCGATTACTTTTCTTATATACGCCGTCTTCATATAAGTAAAAACTATCTTTTTCTTCATTCGGGTATCTAACGATCAAAAAAGGGACTGTCTTTGTAATGTTTTCCGCCAAGATCCCTGCATTAACTCGAAATCTTTTATTCTCTTTGCTGCCTGTTGCGTAAATCCAAGGCGCGTATTTACGCTCACTCTCATTTATAAGTTTATTTAATTCTTCTTTCGTGTGCTTTTCTTTCTTGATATAATCGGTGACGTCTGCCTTGTCTTCTGTTGATGTAAAAGCCCAACGTATAGAATGTGCATAAGGAGTTAAACTTTTTATAATTTGATCACGTAACTTTTCACCTGCTTCGTCATGATCGGGCAGTATTACTATATTCGCACCCGTAAAAATTGGCGCAAATTCTTCTCTCCAACTTGTTGCACCACCCGAAGTAGTCGCAGCATACCCCAGCGTCCTTAGTGTTTCAACATCTTTTTCGCCTTCTACTATATAAATAGTTTTCCCACGTTCGATTGATTTCACTAATTCCGGCAAACGATACAATACGTGCACGCGATCTCCCTTACTATATGAATATCTATCACTTATTTCATCTATTACAATATATGAAATGTCTTTCCCTTCAAACCTTACCTTTGTATATAAATACTCTCCGTCTGCCGCCTTGTAATGATATAGAGATTCAATCTTTTTCTTCTTACTATATTCTAGTCGTTCCTTCCAAGTAGGTTCTTTGCGCTCACCGCAAATATCTTTCATTTCAAGGCCGACCGCATTTAAAATATCTTCTGTTTTGCACCCTGTAAAACAATGCAGCAACGTTTTTCCGCTACCTTCCGCCTTAATAGAAAGGCTTGCTTTTTTATCATTGTGCGCTGGGCAGTTACACTGCCACTGATTAACCCCCCTACTCTTTACACCTTTGAAATATGTTAAAACTTCCGCTGTATTCATTCATTAACTCCAATATTTTCTTCCTGCTGCCCGCTCTGCTCATTTATGGCTTTTCTCGTGCTCTGCAACGCTATCAATGTATTCCTTGCCCTGTTCTCTAATGTTCTGCAAAATTCTTTCATCTCTTCGCAATTAGCAGGCCTGTAATACCCACCTGCTGTAGAAGAACATATAACCGCCCCGGCTTTCCGTTCTCTTGCTATGTATTGCTGAAGTTCTCTTGTAGAGCTGCATCCCGTATACATTACTAAATCAGTTGTTGATATCGCGTTTTCTTTGCCTACTGGCAGCAGGCTACTTATTACAAGTTCAGAATTGCCGTTCTGATCTGCATATACTCGATTATGTTTGTTTTTGTTTTTCATTTCTTATTTCACTCCTGCTATTGAACTGATGTATTTATCAATTACCTGCCTGTCCCAAAGTACACGACGTCCGATTCTTACCTTAGCACCTATTTCTTCCCCAAACTTCATAGCGTTATTTCGCCCAATGTTTAAGTAGATTCTTAATTCATCCGTGTCTATAAGTCGGGAATCTCTTGTTTCTGCTGTCATTGTTCTGCGTTTCATGCTCTGTCCTTTCCGGAAAGTTTAACATCGTTTATCTTTCCTCTTGAAATATTTATTCAAACCTGTTACATTTACATTATAATTCTTTATGTTTCATTTTTAAACATGTATTTTATCATTCTTCAAATTCGCTCATTTCAAAAAGGAGGTAATTAAATAATGAGGAATCTTCACGATATAAAACAAGAAAAAAAACACTTCGAAAACAATGCATCTGTATTTGAACAAATTTACCGCGATATGGGGAAGAAACTTGTCGAAATCAGAGAAGAAATGGGATATACCCAACAAGAAGCTGCTGAAATAATCGGAATAGGTCGTTCAACATTAAGCAATTACGAAAAAGGAAAACGAACTATAGATATCATAACACTGCACAAACTATGTAGCTTATATTGTATTTCTATTGATTACTTGATTGGCATGAAAGAATCACCGGTACCCGAAAGTGATTATGAAGAAAAAAATGTACTGTTAAGTTCAGGTTTTTCCCCTGCTGCCTTAGAACATATTTACACCGACTATGATTTTACGGAATTGATTAACGACCTTGTATTACACCCTAGTTTCACAGAGTTAGAAGAGCTCTTGCATCATTCCAGATATACACGATATGAATATTTAGATAATGGGTATCGTTCGTTTTTAACAAGCAAGTTGTTGTATTCTATGCTTGCAGATATATATGAAGAATGGTATGTAGGCAATGACGACAATATCCGCATTCTTACGGATCGTGAAAAAGAAACTTTGTTAGCAGATATAAATAAATATATAGAAACACGTACACAATACAAGCAAGCAATGAAAACACAACAATCATTTGAATATTTGGATGATGTAGACGATCAAATACGCGTACTATATAGAAAGCTAAAAAAATACCTCTAAGCGCAATTAAGCCCCTGCCGGTTGGCAGGGCTTTTTCATGCCTTCATTTTCCAAATTGGTACTTTTTTGGTACTTTCTTGATTTTCTCCGCTTTTCATGTTAACATACCTACTGGCACAAACACATGAAAAATAAGGTTTTACAAGGGGTTTGTGTTTTGCTAAATCGAGTGTTCGTGACCTTCCACTCGTAAAACAAAACTAAAGGAGATTTTAAAAATGAAAAACAGGAAAATTTCTTTCATGACACAAGCAGCTATGATTGCTGCTGTCTATGTGGTGCTCACATTTGTATTTGCACCATTTTCTTTTGGTGAGATTCAGGTTCGTATTTCTGAAGCACTCACGATTCTTCCGGCATTTACTCCGGCAGCAGTCCCTGGACTTTTTATAGGATGTTTGATTGGTAATATTCTGGGCGGCGCGATTTTGCCTGATATCGTATTTGGCAGTTTTGCAACATTGCTTGGAGCTTTCTTCACATATTTACTTCGAAATCAAAAGGATTTCCTCGCTCCAATACCACCAATTTTATCCAATATTATTATCGTTCCTTTTGTACTGCGTTATGGTTACGCAGTTCCGCTACCGATTCCATTTTTAATGCTAACCGTTGGAATTGGCGAAATCTTATCCTGCGGAGTACTTGGAATGATTCTTTTCTGCTCATTGAAAAAGCATGCAGGACTTTTTAAAACCCTATAGATTTTTTCAATTTTTTTATTGTTTTTTAAAATTAACATTGACTTCTTTCCAATCAGTGTTATGCTTCATATAATGCAATATTTTTGAAAGGCTTAAGGTGTGATTTATGGATTACAAGAAAATTTTACAGGGTATTCTTGACATTGGTGAATCCATGTTAAAGAGTGGTGCTGAAAACTATCGATTAGAAGACAGTCTTTACCGTATGTGTAAAAGCTATGGTTTTGTAAGATATGATGTTTTCGCAATTCCCAGCAATATTCAGATTACTGTTGAAACCCCAGATGGTGAAATTTTCACACAGATTCGTCATATTGAGTCTACTGACATCAACTTTGACCGTTTAGATTATATGAATAATCTTTGCCGTTATGTCTGTCAAAATAAACCAGATGCAACAGAACTGCGTCAAAAGTATTTAGAAATATTGAAACGACCAAAGCAGCATCCATTAATTCCTTATGCTGCTGGAATCATCGGCGGAACTGGATTCGCAATCTTCTTCGGCTGTAACTTTATGGATGCTATTGTTGCAACCATTGTCTCTATTATGATTACAGTTGTTGGAAATTGGCTGAGCAAGCGAGAGAATAATCTAATGGTTTATAATACTATTTTGGCTTTCTTAGCCGAACTCATTATTATCGGTATGGTACACCTTGGTGTTGGAAGTCATCCTGAGCGAATTATGATTGGTGTTGTTATGCTTCTGATCAGTGGGCTCAGCACAACCAATGGTATTCGTGAACTGTTGCAAAGAGACTTTATTTCCGGTTCCATTAATATTATGAACTCTTTCCTTGGAGCTGCCGGAATTGCATTCGGAATTGCTGCTGCAATGATTCTATTTGGTGATGTTTCCTCTGAAGGATTTATCATTAATAACAACGTTGCCATTCAGCTCCTTTCTTGTACGATTGCTTGTATCGGATTTGCATTTCTATTTCAGATCCGTGGCCGCCAGGTATTGTACTCTGGTGTAGGCGCTTTCCTTACTTGGGGAATTTATAGCATCGTAATTTCCTGGAAGCCAAGCAATTTCCTTGCTACATTGATTGCTGCTATTTTCGTAGCTTTTTATGCTTACATTATGTCCAGAGTCAACAAAGCACCATCTACAATATTTTTAACAGCATCCGTTTTCCCTCTTATTCCGGGACCTAACCTGTATTATATGATGTACGGTGCTGTGATCCAAGATATGGATATGGTATTTTCAGAGACATTAGTTCTTTTATCTACTTGCCTTGCTATCGCCTTCGGTTTCATTATCGTAGACGCTGCTGCAAGATATATTACAAGTGCTCTGCAGCACGATTATCGCTTTAGCAAAAAAGTGGAATAAGAAATTTATAAAGGAGTATGAAGTTTCAAAGCCTCATACTCCTTCTTTTTATCGTATAAAATGTGTTGGCATCCACGCTTCTCGCTGTGGCACACCGTACGCTTCCTTCCCTAAAGCAATGCTCTTCATTAAGAATGCCATGTTTCTCGCCAAGCCTCTCATAGTCTGTTTTCCTTCTTCATCCATAGCAGCTTCTCCTGGCGTTCTCCCATGAATGCAGTTCCAATACTGGCTGGATGCAATCGGCATATTGGAAATTGTAAAATATTTGTTGAGTTCGTCAAATGTTGCTGTACACCCAGAACGTCTTGCACATACAACACTTGCTCCTACTTTCATTGTCTTATCAAATGATGTGCTGTAAAATAAACGGTCAAGACAGGCAATTAATGTTGCATTCGCGGATGCGTAATATACAGGACTTGCTACTACAAGACCATCCGCTTCTTCAAATTTTTTTGCCAGTTCATTCACAACATCATCAAACACACATTTTCCAGTCTCAGAACAGCGATTGCATGCAATACAGCCGCGAATATCCTTGTTTCCAATCTGTACACACTCTACTTCTACAGACTCTGCTTCAAAGACCTTTTTCATTTCTTCAAGTGCTAACGATGTATTCCCCTTCACTCTTGGACTCCCATTGATCATCAATACTTTCATTCTCTATTTCTCCCTTCTGATAGCACGGATTCTTTTGTTACTAACATACCACAATTTCTCTTTCTTTTCTATGAAACTTCATTGCTTTTTCTTTTATCCTTTGCTATGATTCTACGTGAATGCTATTTGGAAATTAATAATTAGGAGGAGAGTTTTTAATGAGTACACATGAAAAAACAGATCAATCTGCTGTGGTTGACACAGATTATTCCCTGGAAGCAGTTCCAGAATCAGCGCGAAAAGGATTTCGAAGTATGTTCTTCGTTATGTTAGGTTTCACATTCTTTTCTGCCAGTATGAGTGTTGGTGCCAAACTTGGTAACGGTCTCGATTTATCAAACTTTATTCTCGCATGTCTGATTGGTGGAGCAATTCTTTCCGTTTACTGTGGATTGCTTGCTTACATAGGTTCTGATACAGGATTAAACATGGACCTGCTTTGTCAGAAAGCTTTTGGTTCCAAAGGGTCTTACCTTTCTTCTTTTATCCTTGGATTTACACAGATTGGTTGGTTTGGTGTTGGTGTTGCGATGTTTTCAATTCCAACAGCAGAATTATTAGGTATCAATGAATGGGTTCTTACTATCATTGCCGGACTACTTATGACTGCAACAGCTGCTACTGGTATGAAGGCGTTAGAAATCGTAAGTACCATTTCTGTTCCACTTATCGTTGTTCTTGGTGTGTATTCCATGGTGACAGCAACTAATGCAGGTGGCGGACTTGTTTCTATTTTCAATCAATCCGCAGATAAAATCACCTTATTCGTAGGCATTGGTTTCGTTATCGGATCCTTTATTTCCGGAGGAACCGCTACACCAAACTTTATTCGTTTTGCAAAAAATAAATCTATCGCAGTATGGACTACTGTCATAGCTTTTTTCCTTGGTAACACCTTGATGTTCTGTTTCGGAGCTGTTGGCGGTGCTTACACTGGAAACGATGATATCTTTTACGTTATGATTGCACAGGGTCTGGCTATTCCTGCTATCATCGTACTTGGGTCCAACATTTGGACAACAAACAACAATGCGCTTTATACCGGTGGACTTGCTCTCTCTAATATTTTTAAAGTTCGTATGAAAGTCACTACTTGGATTGCCGGAATCGTTGGTACAGTTCTTGCCATCTGGTTATACTGGAATTTTGTCACATGGTTAAATCTCTTGAACTGTGCACTTCCTCCAATTGGAATCATTGTAATCCTCGATTACTTTAAAAATCGCAAAAATTACAATGACTTAAAAGCATTAACTGCTATCAATTGGTTTAATGTTGCAGGAATTATCATTGGTGCTCTTGTAGCTAACCTTGTACATTGGGGTATCGCTGCAATCAATGCTATGGTTGTCGCAGCTATCTGTTACTTTATCGGAGAACTTGTACATTCTAGATCTTAAAAAAATTCCCAGGTTAGCTCATGTCTAACCTGGGTTTTCTTTATAATCAATCCTTGTCCAATCCGTTGATAATTTCCCCTACTTCTCTTTCATCAAGCTCCAACATCTCTGCTATTTCACTAACGGAATATTTTTTCTTCACTTTTTTCTCTATAATTTTCCGTAATGTGTCCCGTTCCCCTTCTTCCCTACCGAGTGCTTTTCCTTCTGCAATTGCTTCCAATCGTTCCAATTCTCTCTCTTCATAAAGTCTCATATACTTGATCTCCGTTTCTTCACTCGCTTTGATTCTGCTTACTCTCTCATGTAACCTGTGTATCTTTTGACTTGTACACTTTTGAACCACTTCTTCCGTTGTTTGTTCCATATATTCAAGAAATTCAATCAGTTCTGTGCTCACTGACTCTTGGTGTTCTCCATGACTATTCAAAAATATTCTTACTGCCCCATCATCCAACGTTATCCTCGGACGCTCGTCACACTTCATTCGAAACGTATAGCGATATAGACGACTTCTTTTTGGAAATTAGAATTTTTACGGATTGCTAGATCTGCCATCCGCGTGGTCACACCATACCATACTTCACCAAAAAACGCAATACATTTTCTCAAAAAGAGCCATTTAACTCTGAATATTTCTATTCAAAAGCTAAATGGCTCTTCTTTATTTCTTCATGTTCTTTCCAAGGTTGTCCGGACCAAATCCCAAAGGTAATAGCTCTTTCAATGTATAGACAAGCTCTTTCCCTTCTCCATCTGCAAGAACAACTTCAAATGTCTCTGGATCACAGAATTCCATCATCACCTGGCGACACACCCCACATGGTGCGCATGTCGTATTTCCATCAGATTCTTCCATACCTCCAACAATTGCTATCCTCGCAAATTCTCGTTCTCCTTCATACACCGCCCGAAAGAATGCAGTTCTCTCTGCACAATTCGTTGGTCCATAAGCGGCGTTTTCAATGTTACATCCATGGTAAATCTTCCCACTCTTTGTTACGAGTGCTGCTCCCACGGAATGATGAGAATACGGAACATATGCACGTTCTCGTGCTTTTTTCGCTTCCAAAATCAATTCTGCGTTTGTCATAGTTTTTCTCCCACTACTTCAACTCTTGTCTTCAAAAGCTCCTTAATAGCCTGCTCCATTATCTGTATTTTTCATAATCTTGATCAATCTACTTGTACCAAGTCTGTCAGCACCAAGGCTCATGAATTTTTCAGCATCATCAAATGATGAAATTCCACCTGCTGCTTTTACTTTTACATTTTCACCGATATTTGCTTTCATTAGTTCTACATCAGCAAATGTTGCTCCAGCAGTTGAAAAACCTGTAGAAGTCTTAATGTACTCAGCACCTGCTTTTGTAACGATTTCACACATTTTAATCTTTTCTTCTTCTGTAAGAAGGCAAGTTTCAATGATGACTTTCAAGATTTTTCCATCACATGCTTCATGGATCTGACGAATTTCTTCTTCTACTTCTTCGTATCTTCCGTCTTTCAAGAAACCAATATTGATTACCATATCGATTTCCTCAGCTCCATTTGCAATAGCATCTTTTGTTTCAAATACTTTCACTGCTGTTGTATTGTATCCATTAGGGAATCCAATTACAGTACAGATTGGCAATTTTCCTTCTACATATTCTGCTGCCTGTTTTACATAAGCTGCAGGAATGCATGCAGATGCTGTCTCATACTTCATTGCATCATCAAGAATCTGACGAATATCTCCCCATGTAGCTGTCTGACCAAGTAATGTATGGTCAACAATTTTTAATACATCTTTTCTTTCCATAATTCAAACTCCTTTTCGTCTATACCAACTTTTCAAGAAGTGAGTTGCCAATTGTATTCTCTGGCATTTCAATTCCAAAGTTATCTACAATTGTAGCACCAATTACCGCAAATGTCTCGGTTTCTTCTAATTTTCCATGACCTTTCATGGATGGTGAGTACGCAAGGAACGGAACCTTTTCTCTTGTATGGTCTGTTCCTGTGTGTGTTGGATCGTTTCCATGGTCTGCTGTGATGATTAATAAGTCATCCTCTCTCATAACACTTAACAATTCCCCAAGTTTTTCATCGAATTTTTCCAACTCTTTTGCATAACCTTCTACATCACGACGATGTCCCCACAACGCATCGAAATCTACCAAATTCACAAAGCAAAGACCATTGAAATCTCTCTTTGCAATTTCGATTGTCTGTTCCATACCATGGACAGAACTCTTTGACTTATTTGATTCTGTAATTCCTTCCCCATCGAAAATATCAGAAATCTTTCCAACAGAAATCACATCATACCCAGCATCTTTCAATGCATTAAGGGCTGTTCTTCCATATGGTTTCAACGCATAATCATGACGGTTACTTGTACGTTTGAACTCGCCTTTTTTCTTACCAACATATGGTCTTGCAATTACACGTCCAACTTTCCATTCATCTTTCATTGTGATCTCTCTCGCAATCTCACAGCATCGATACAATTCGTCCAAACCGAATGTTTCTTCATTTCCACAAATCTGCAACACGGAATCTGCGGATGTGTATACGATCATATGACCTGTTGCAATTTCTTCCTCAGCAAGTTCGTCCAAAATTTCAGTTCCACTCGCACTCTTATTTCCAATAATCACACGACCAGTTCTTGCAGATAATTCGTCAAGAAGTTCTTTTGGGAATCCAGTTTCAGTAAATGTCTGGAATGGCTTCGTAATATGAAGTCCCATCATTTCCCAATGTCCTGTCATGGTATCTTTTCCTGTACTTGCTTCATTCAATTTTGTATAATATGCCATTGGCTCAGCCACTGGTGCTACCTGCTTTAATTCATGCAGGTTTGCCATTCCAAGTTTCTGAAGATTTGGGATATTGAATGTTTCAACATTCTGGGAAATATGTCCCAGTGTATCTGTTCCCACATCTCCATAAGACTCTGCATCTTTCAATGCTCCTACTCCCAAGGAATCAATAACAACTGTAAAAATTCTATTATATGTTCGTTTACTCATCACTTTTCACCTTCTAAATTAGAATAACATAATAAATCCAACAATCATTGCGCTTAAAATACTTACTAAAACTCCACCTAACATTGCACGAAGTACAAGTCTAGAAAGTGTGCTTCTCTTTTCTGGGCACAATACAGCGATACCAGATACACAGATTCCAAGACTTCCTACATTTGCAAATCCGCAAAGAGAAATAGATGTAACAATTGCTGTTCTAGGGTCTAATGTGCTTAACATAGAACCTAATTCCTGGAACGCTACAAACTCGTTGATGATAAGTTTATTTCCTAATAAGGAACCTTCCATCAGAATATGCTGTGTATCTAATCCCATTAAGAAACCAAATGGTGCAAAAATATAGGAGAAGATCTGTTCAAGGCTAATACCAGCAAATCCTAAAATCATGTTAATAACTGCTACAATACCAATAATACCTACTAAAGAAGCAGCGATAGAAATTACCATCTGCATACCAATTCCAGCACCTTCTGCAATTGCATCGATTACGTTAGAATTGTTTCCTTTGTTGTCCATCTTAACATCTGAAATTGCTTTTACATCTTCTGTCTGTGGAAGAATCATCTTTGCAATCAAGATACTTCCAATTGGAACCAATGCACTTGCAATCAAAAGATAATCCATTGGAATACCAAGTGCGTGATATCCACCAAGAATTGATACAGACATACTTCCCATACCAGATACAAGGATTACCATAATTTCACTATCTGTCATTCCACCGATATATTTGCTTACAAGAATTGGACTGTCTGTCTGACCAAGGAACATATTCGCAACTGCAACGAAGCTTTCTACTTCTGTTGTTCCCATCAATTTACCAACTGCTTTTCCAATCCATTTTACAACAAATCCAAGCACTCCAATGTAGTACAGTAAACTAACTAAAGAAGATACGAAAATAATGTTTCCAAGTGTCTGAACGATGAACACACCACCTGCTGGTCCACTGCCATCTGCAAGACTTCCAAATACGAAAGAAAGTCCGTCCTGTCCACAGTTGATAATTGCTGTAACTCCATCAGAAATTACAGATACGATCTGTTTTCCGATTGGAACTTTTACAAGTAAAATTGCAATGACAAACTGTGCAACGACTGCTTTTAATACTGCTTTCCATTTAATTTCTTTTTTGTTCCAGGAAAGTAAAAATGTCAATCCAAGAACAACAAGAATCCCCAATAAGTTTAAAACGATTTTCATTCCTTTATCTCCTCCCTACTATTTTGCAGCACGGTCTGCTTTAATAAGGTTTCTGATACCTTCTACAGCAACTTTGATTGCAAGTTCTGTATCATGAACAATTGGATTTTCCATACCAAGAGCATTTCTTTCCTGGTTTCCAACTACTAAGAAGTTAGATCCGCAACGTACTCTAAGGTGTGCTGCTGCGATAAATAATGCTGCAGATTCCATTTCAGATGCTTTACATCCCATACGTTTCCAAGCTTCCCATTTGTTAAGAAGTTCGTAGCTTACTGGCATTCTTTCTGGTTCGTGCTGTCCATAGAAAGCATCTTTACACTGTACAACACCTGTGTGGAATGGAACTTCCATATCTTTACAAGCTTTTACAAGTGCGTTTGTTACATCAAGGTCAGCCACTGCTGGGTATTCGATTGGAGCGTATTCTTTACTTGTACCTTCCATACGGATTGCACCTGTAGAAACTACGATATCTCCACCTTTAACATCAAGGTCAATACCACCACATGTACCTACACGGATAAATGTGTCAGCTCCACATAATGCTAATTCTTCTAATGCGATAGAAGCAGATGGTCCACCAATACCTGTAGATGTTACACTTACTTTTTCTCCATCTAAGTAACCTGTGTATGTAACGTATTCTCTGCTGTCTGCTACTAATTCTGCATTGTCAAAATGTTTTGCAATTTTTGCACATCTTTTTGGATCTCCTGGTAAAATTACGTAACGACCAACATCACCTGGTCTAATCTGTAAATGATACTGTAATCCTACTTCACCTGAATAATTCTGCATATCTTTGTCCTCCTTGTTTGAACATGTCTAAAGTTTTATCATACAGATAGATTATATTTTATACATGTCTATTTTTCAATATGTAATTATTGATGAATTGGCCCTCTCTTTTTTGTGTATTTTTACCAATACACAGCTATTTATCGGCATTTTCTATATTTTTATACATGTATTTTATTGACTTTCAACTTGTATAGTTTTATGATAATAGTATCAAATAATATGAGGTGTGAGATGAACCCTGTACCAGACAAAGACAAAGCAAAAGAAAAAAAATTAAAACATGTAAAAGTATACGATAAATTGTATGAACAAATCCAAGCCGGTACCTATCCCGTAGGCTCTCAGCTCCCATCTGAGACAACACTGGCTTCCCAGATGAATGTCAGCCGCATGACTTTACGCAAAGCACTGGCACTTCTCCAAGATGATGGATTAACTAAAAATGTACAAGGCGTTGGACATTTTGTACGAGCACATTCCGAAGAAGAGATTCCTACCGAATCTATTTCCAATACTTTGACTCACCCTGTATATTCCTTTTGTACAGAAACGCTTGATTCTGTAGAGATGGAATTCCGAATCGAACCCCCAACCAAGGCTATTTCGGATTCCCTCAAGCGATATACTCCAGCCGTTGTCATTGTAGACCGTTGGTACAAACACGAAGGAACACCTCTCGCCTATACGCTTAGCATGCTCCCAATTGAATTGATTGGTGAAAAACATATTGATTTAAATAAAGAAGAACATCTTTTACGATTTCTCGAAACAACTTGTTATGAAGACGTTGCATATTGCAAACAGACTTGTATGCATTCTACAGCCGGAAACTTTTCTGCCACTACATACACTTTGTCAGAACACAATTCATTCCTGCTGATTCATGAAAATATTTATGATGCAGAACATAAAGTCCTTGTTTTTAACAAACACTTCATCCCTTCAGATTTATTTAAGATTGAATTAAAATACGGAAAAGCTTAAGATACATAAAAGGAGACCTCACACGGTCTCCTTTTTATATCAACTCTATACAGTTGTTTTTACTTCTAATCCAAGCTCTTCTGGCATAAATCTTGGACATACATTTTCAACAGATGTAATTACAGATGCTGCAAGTGTTGTTCCAATCTCGCAAGCTTCACCCATAGTTTTTCCATAACTCAATCCTATTGCAACGCCTGCTCCAAATGAGTCTCCTGCTCCTGTTGTATCTTTCACAACTACCTTCTTCGCTGGACAAATCCCATTTTCGCCATCCATAGATGCATATACAGATCCATCTCCTCCCATGGTAACTACCATAGATGGAATATTTGCATTTGTAATCTTTTCCTGAAGGATGTCTTTCATCTCGTCCATATCACAATTACTATAATCTTCTACGAAAAGAATTCCAGCTTCATCGCGATTGCAGATCAGACAATCCAGCTCTTTCATGAAATCTCTTCGCTCAACAGCAATACTCATATTTGAGATAATTCCATATACCTTTGCTCCATGTTTCTTTGCAAGTGTAATGATTCTCTTTACTAAGTCTCTCTCCAAATCCATCTGAAGAACGACAGAGTCAATATCTTCAAAGATTTCATCCCCATGGTGTTCCGCATAATCAACCAACATTCTTCCCTTTGGTCTCTTTGAAATAGAACCAGCCACATCTCCATTATTATCGAACACAGCCAGCCACATTCCCATACCATCTGGGTCCACAATTACATGGTCACAGTTCACTTTATGTCTTTTCAGTTTTTCCAAAATATCTGTTCCCATTGGTGTATCATCTACTGCACTCAAAAAAACTGGTTTTAATTCCACGTTTGCAATATCTTCTACAACATTTCTCGCAACACCGCCATGCACGTATTCAACACGTCCAGCATTTCTTCCTTCTGGGATATATGTATCAAGCGGAAACCCCTTCACATCTAAAAAAATTGTTCCAACTACAAGAATAGCCATTTCCTTCCTCCTAAGTAAACATACTATCTTATTATTATACAGTTAAATAATTGTAAAATCAACGTTTCCTTCGAAATTCCCACTATTCTTGTACATTCTTTTTCAGAATGCTATAATAAAATAATCACTAACACTAGTAACAATCGACAAAAAGTATTTCACGCATCCACTCAAGGAGGATTTACCATGTACACAATGAAAGAAGTTTGTAAAGAAACCAATATGACGTATCAAGGATTAAAATATTATTGCAACGAAGGATTAGTTCCTAACGTAAAACGAGATAAAAATAATCATCGAGTTTTTGATGAACGAGACGTAAGTTGGATTAAAAATCTTGTTTGTCTTAAAAAATGCGGTATGGGTATTCAAGAAATGAAACAATACGTAGAACTTTGTCTCCAGGGAGAATCTACGATTTGTCAAAGAAAGGAAATGCTCGCAAAGAAACAAGCCGCACTCAGGATTTCTATTCAGGAATTGGAAGAAAGTGTTTCCTATATTGATTGGAAGGAGAACTTTTATGACGAAGTACTTTCTGGCAAGCGTCCTTATGTTAGCAACCTTATTTCTGTCGATAAATAATCTTAAAAAGAGCCTTTGGATTTCTCCAAAGGCTCTTCATTTGCATCATTATTTCTAAAAACTTAGTTTCCAGCCATCTGAGCTGCAACTTCAGCAGCAAAGTCTTCGTTTTTCTTTTCAAGACCTTCGCCTACTTCGAAACGAATCATGCTCTTGATTGCAAGTGCATTGTTTACAGATTTAAGGTAAGCAGCAACTGTCTGCTTTCCATCTTCTGCTTTTACATATGCCTGATCTAATAAGCAGATTTCTTTTAACTGTTTAGAAACACGTCCTTCAACTGCACCATTGAAAATCTTGTTTTCCATGATGTTAGCTTTATCAGCCATAGCTAAAGTTACAAGTGTTTCTTTTGCTTCTTTAGAAAGGAAGTTGAACAAGTAGTTCATATTGTTCTTCTTTTCTTCGTAGATAGCGATATCTTCATCACTCCAAAGTTTTTCTTCACATGCTTTGCTAATTAAAGCGTTCAAGATTGGCTTTGGAAGAGATGCTGGATCGTTTAATGAAGAATCAACGATGATTTCTCTCATCTTATCAATCTTAGCCTGATCGATATCTGCTCTGCTGATGTATTCTGGGTTCATAGCTGCAATCTGCATAGCAACGTTTGTAAGTGCTTCTTCAACACCTGTTACACCGTCTGCTGCGATGATTACACCAATCTTACCACCTGCGTGAAGGTAGCTAGCTACACAGTCACCAGAGATTTTTGCAAATCTACGTACAGATCGATATCTGCTCTGCTGATGTATTCTGGGTTCATAGCTGCAATCTGCATAGC
>CAZPZR010000042.1:0-15816 GCA_964591105.1 uncultured Lachnospiraceae bacterium
GTTTGCAGAGCAGTGCATAGAAGCAATACCCTTTAATGGGAGGTAGTAGTTCATCATTGAGAAAAGACCTTTTTTCATTTCTCCGCCGTACCATGTGTTGATGATTACCTGTTCTTTGCTTGATACGTTGAACGCTGCTGCTGTTTCAGAGTTCATACCTAATTCTTTGTAGTTTTCAACTTTTGCTTTAGAAGCGTTGTATACAACGAAATCTGGTTCAAATGTTTCAAGTTCTTCTGCTGTTGGCTGGATGAACATGTTTTTAACGAAATGTGCCTGCCAAGCAACTTCAACGATGAAACGAACTGCCATTCTTGTATCTTTGTTAGCTCCACAGAAAGCATCTACAACAAATAATCTCTTGTTAGAAAGTTCTTCCTGTGCAATCTTTTTCAATTCAGCCCAAACATCTTCGCTAATTGGGTGGTTATCGTTCTTGTATTCGTCTGTTGTCCACCATACTGTGTCTTTAGAATTCTCATCCATAACGATGTATTTATCTTTTGGAGAACGTCCAGTATAAATACCTGTCATAACGTTTACAGTATCAAGTTCCGTTACCTGACCTACTTCATAACCTTCTAATCCTTCTTTTGTTTCTTCTTCGAATAACAATTCATAAGAAGGATTGTAAACAACCTCTGTTGTTCCGGTGATACCGTATTTTTCTAAGTTAATGTTTGCCATCGTGTTTTCCCTCTTTCTTTCTTCATTATTGCGTTATATTGTAACAAGTCTTCTTGCTACATTTAAGATATCTGCTTTGAAGTATATCTTAAAAACCTTTTCTCGTCAACACTAATTTTGACAATTTTTTCACAATTATTTGCAAGTCAAACCATTTTCACTTGCATTATGACAATTTCAAAATTTTCTCCACTGTCTCTTTCATTTTATCTGCATCGCATTCCAGATTATGCAACACCTTGGCTTCCAATATATCTTTGATTGCCTGTGGCATCTCGACTCCAGATGTCTCCTGAAGCTTCTCTAATAAGCTGAATTCATCTGACTGTTCGTAACCTGCATCGATTGCCGTCATAACACTCTTCACAAATTTGTATGGGCTTGCAGTAGATGCGATTAAATATTTTCCTGCATCTTTTTGTGCTTCCTGATAAGTCTTGCACACATGTGCTGCTACTGCTGTATGTGTATCGATCACATATCCTGTCTTCTCATACACCTCCCGGATGCTCGCTGCTGTCTCTTCCTCTGTTGCATATCCAGCTGCAAAGTCTGCAAGATTTTCCTTCATCTGTTCTGTGATTGTATAACTTCCGTTCTTCTTGAGTTCTTCCATTCTTTCCTTCGTTGCCTCAGAATCCTCTCCTGCAATCGCATAGAGAAGTCTTTCCAGGTTGCTGGAAATCAAGATATCCATTGAAGGGGAAGTTGTTAACATGAATTCACGGTTTTTATCATAAGTTCCGGACTGGAAGAAATCAAATAACACCTTGTTCTCATTGGATGCACAGATTAATTTTCCAATCGGAATTCCCATCTTCTTCGCATAATATGCTGCAAGAATGTTGCCAAAATTACCAGTTGGCACTACCACATTCATGGTTTCTCCTGCCTGAACTTCACCATTCTGTAAAAGTTTTCCATAGGCATATGCATAATATGCTACCTGTGGTACAAGACGTCCAATGTTGATGGAATTCGCAGAAGAAAATTGATAGCCGTTTTCCGCAAGTTTTCCTGCAAGTTCCTGATCTTCAAACATTGCTTTTACGCCGCTCTGTGCATGATCGAAATTCCCATGAATCGCAACAACGTCTACATTCTTTCCTTTTTGTGTCAGCATCTGAAGTTCCTGCACTTTGCTGACTCCATTCTTCGGATAAAACACAATGATTCTTGTGCCTTCTACATCTGCGAATCCTGCCATTGCTGCTTTCCCAGTGTCTCCGGAAGTCGCTGCAAGAATCACAATCTCATTCTTAACGTCATTCTTCTTCGCCGCCGTAGTCAGCAAATGCGGTAAGATTGATAATGCCATATCTTTGAATGCAATTGTAGCACCATGGAATAATTCCAGATAATAAACATCATCCACCTTTACCAACGGTGCAATCTCTTCTGTATCGAATTTATCATCATAGGCTTTTTCAATACAATTTCTCAGTTCTTCTTCCGTAAAATCTGTAAAGAACTGCTTCATTACTGTATATGCAGTCTCTTGATAATTCATCTGCGCTAATTGCTCCAAAGAAACATCCAGTGCAGGAATCTCCTCTGGGACATACAATCCTCCATCTGGAGCCAATCCTGCAAGAATCGCTTTTGATGCCGTCATTTTAAGTTCAGAATCTCTTGTGCTCTTGTACTGTAAATTCATGTTCATCACCTCTACTGCTTTTTACTGTTTGTATAGTTTACAAGTCCTCCTGCAGCAATCAGTTTCTGCATAAATTCTGGGAATGCCTGTCCCTGAAATTCTGTACCTTTGGTACGGTTATAGATTTTACCACTATCAAAATCTACTTCCACTTCGTCCCCTGCTTCAATTCCTCTTGCAGCTTCTGGACATTCAATAATAGGAAGTCCGATATTAATTGCATTTCTATAAAAAATTCTTGCAAATGTCTCTGCGATCACACAGCTTACTCCTGCTGTTTTCAAGCAAAGTGGTGCGTGTTCTCTGGAAGATCCACAACCAAAGTTTTTATTTGCCACGATCAAGTCACCTGGCTGTACCTTTTTTGTAAATTCTGGATCAATATCCACCATTGCGTGTGATGCAAGTTCTTTTGCATCAAAAGAGTTCAAATATCTTGCTGGGATGATAACGTCTGTGTCTACGTTATCTCCATATTTAAATACATGTCCGTTCGCTCTCATTATCTGTCACCTACTTTCTCTGGATTTGCAATGCATCCTGCAATTGCGCTTGCCGCTGCCACTTCAGGAGAAGCAAGATAAATCAAAGAATCCACGTGACCCATACGTCCTACAAAGTTACGGTTCGTTGTAGATACGCACTTCTCACCTGCTGCCATAACACCCATATGTCCACCCATACATGGTCCACAGCTTGGTGTATTCACCGCACAGCCTGCATCCACAAAGATATCCATCAAACCTTCTGCGATACACTGTTTATAAATCTTCTGTGTTGCTGGAACTACCATCACACGTACATCCTCGTGAACTGTGTGTCCCTTCAGGATTGCAGCTGCCTTTCTCATATCTTCCATACGTCCATTCGTACAAGATCCAATGACAACCTGATCAATCTTGATTGGTTCCATCGCTTCGATCTCATCAATTGTCTTCGCATTACCTGGAAGATGTGGAAATGCTACGGTTGGTCGAACCTCTGCAAGGTCAATCTCAACCACTGCTTCGTATTCCGCATCTGCATCTGCTTCGTAGACCTGATACTCTTTCTTGCAGTGCTCAGCCAAATATGCCTTTGTCTTCTCATCTACTGGGAAGATTCCATTCTTCGCACCTGCTTCGATTGCCATGTTCGCCATTGTAAAACGGTCATCCATAGAAAGATTTGCAATGCCTTCTCCTGTAAATTCCATGGATTTATAAAGTGCTCCGTCTACACCAATCTTACCAATAATGTGAATAATAATATCTTTTCCACTTACGTAAGGAGATGGTGCACCTTTTAATACAAACTGGATGGCACTTGGAACCTTGAACCAGAGTTCTCCGGTTGCCATACCTGTTGCAATGTCCGTAGTTCCTACACCTGTTGAAAATGCTCCTAACGCCCCATATGTACATGTATGAGAGTCTGCACCGATGATACACTCACCTGCCGCAACGACACCAGCTTCTGGAAGGATCGCATGTTCTACTCCTGACTTTCCCTGTTCAAAATACCACTTCAGTCCCTGTGCCTTTGCAAATTCACGAATTGCCTTGGAGTTCTCTGCGGACTTAATATCTTTATTCGGTGTAAAATGGTCTGGAACAAACACAACTTTATCTTTGTCAAATACGGTATCTGACATCTGCTTCAAAATCGGTAGTGCCATTGGCCCCGTAATATCATTCGCCATTACTACGTCTAATTTCGCCATGATCAGCTGTCCTGCTTCTACAGAATCTAATCCGGCATGAGCAGCTAATATTTTCTGCGTCATTGTCATTGCCATAACAACAACCTCCTATCCGTCTATATTTTCATAACCTAAGATGCTACAATATTCTGAATCTAAGCATCAACTTAATAGGCATTGTACCACAGTTTAGTGTTGTGACGCAAGAAAGAATATAGAGAAAAAGAAAGAACTTTGGCAACGCCAAAGTCCTTCCCTATTTTTTCTTAATTCTAAGCCCTCTTAGATATGGGATTTCAATTGGATCAATTGGATCAATCGGATTCTCCACATCTCCTTTTAAGTTCCTTTTTCTGCGCTTTGCAAGCTCGCCGCCCTTATTGTACAGCCAGAAGGAATAGGAATACAGCTTACTTACCTTTCCCATTCTCTCCTTCACTGTCTTCCCATACAAAGAGCCGCCAGCCTCTATCGGTACTTTTCTTCGAATCAATGCGATCAATTCGTTCTCACAAGTTACTCGCTCCGGCAGAATCGTATATGCCATTCCTACACACTCAATCTTATGTGCATCACTTCCGCCGATTCCAGGCTTTTTATACTTTTCTGCAAGCTTTCTTGCCCCTGCATTGGATTCTTCCGATTCACATGCGTTAAACGCTTCCACGAAGTCGAATCGCTTGATCAACTCTGGAGACTTGAAATATCGATTGGTATTCGCATAGCTCATATACTTCTCACCACACGGATGTGCTGGTCCAAGAATCCCACCATGACGATGCACAAACTCAATCAATGTAGCAACCGGAAGTCCTCGAATCTCTAAGAGTCTCATCTTCACGCCTTCTGGCATGATACACAAAATGTGTCCGCCATCGCAGGTATCGTACTCAATACCTTTCAATACGACAAAATCATCATGCTCTTTTCCTTTCATCTTATACTTCCAGTGTCTATAACCTTTATACGTATCGTGATCTGTAATCAACATTCCATCAAAGCCATTCGCTTTTAGCTTCTCAATATAATCGTTCAAGCTTACTTTGCTGTCAGGAGAACCTTCCTTCACATGACAATGCATATCTAATTTCATAGCCATGCCTCCTTGCTTTTGTACTTGTTTTTATTATACCACATCCCGCACAAAAAACAACGAAGGGAAATCCTTTGGTGAATTTTACCTGTGCGATACGATTGTGTTTTACTCTATGTACGTCTGCCTTCCATTCACTTTATTCAACCAGGCACCAATTTTTCCTTCGATATTCATTCTTTCATTTGGATTCACAAAAATATTTATACTTCCGTTTTTATCGACTGTTAAAGTTCTGAATGGTTCCCCTCTCTCATCAAGAAAACCAATTTTTATTGTGTCAAGTTCATTTCTGCAAAAAATTTCCTCATAACATTCATTCAACTTTTCCGCAAATTCCTGCTTTCCTAATTTTAGAGTTTCTTCTTTTCTTTGGAAATGGATTTCTTCATCTTTTTCGCTCAACATCAAAGATATGCTTTTTTATTTTTCGGTGTCTTTTCAATCAAAAATGTAATTATCTTATTTATATCGTCTTCATCTTCTCCTTCAGTTATACTCAAGGCATTTTCTAGTATGTTTTTACCCTCACAATCCACTTCATGAAAAATTTCAGGTACAACACTTTCTATATACTCTAAAATCAAAAGATTATTTGTACATACGGCATTTATGGCTTCTGAAAATGTTGGTTTTTTTCCGGTTAATTCTACGACCATTTGATAGATTTGAAAAATCTCTTTTTTTCTAGTATCGTAAAATTCTCCGTTGGTTTTTGGCAAAAAAATCTGTGATACCATTTCTCCAACAGATTCTCCCCACTGATTTTTATAATTCATATCCGCACCATTCACGATAATCATTTTTACAATTTTATAAGATTCACCATTACATTCCCAATCTTCAAAACTATGTATAGCTAATTCTAAAGGGCTTTTACCTTCTTCATCTACTATGTTTACATCAGCTCCTTCCTGTACCAATTTTTCTACCACCTGGTATTCACCTCGTTCGCATGCTTCACATAGGGTCATTGGTTTTTCCAATTCTTTATTTACACTTTTCCAAAATTGTTCCAATGAATCTGCTTGTTGGATATATTCCCCACTTTTTCTATAGTTCGGAATTTTCTTTTTCCTAGGTAATCCAAAACACTTAGTTTTTTCATATGAAATCTGTAGCTCATTAAAAAAACGAATATCTTCTGGTGTTTCCCTATAAATTCGTGCAATTCCCTCATGAGCAACTGTCGCCATCCAACAATTAGAAGTTCCTCTTTCATATACACATAAATCTTCTGGTGCATATGGATATTGCCATTCTTCAAAGCCTGCTCTCTCCTTGAGAAAATTTGCAACAGCATTTTCCAAACGGACCACCCACACTGTCGTCAAATATCCAAAGGTTGACATTCCATGTTCATTACTTAGACGCTCTTCTATCTTATATTCCCACATGAAATCTATCACGTTTTCACACTTTTTTAAATATCTCGCGTATTCACGATTCATTACTATTTCGTTTGTCCCGTCTTCTACGTCAAAATTAGGAAAGTGAAATGAAATTCTATCACTTTTTTTGAAAATGTAATCAATAAATGCAATGTATTGACTATGTGTTATTTCATCTAAATATAAATCCAACATATTATCCACTCAACTCCTACAAGCACATATTTTATATCCAATACCAAATGTGTGCTTTATTTTTTCTTTTTTGTACATGATAATGATAATAATATCCCAATACGTTTTCTTTTCCCTTGTCAATTTCCGGTCCTACAACTCCTCCGAATTTTTTCGCCAAATTATATGCATATTGCTTTGAAACAGCAAATACATCCTTTTCTTTTGAAACTCTCGATACTGCTTTTGTTGATGTCAATCCTCCAATAGTTACAAATCTAGCTTTCCCTGCTTTCCCTAACCACGCAGAAAAATATTTATATTTTTTCTTCCTACTTTCTGTTCTGATTTTCACATTTGCTTTTGCAATTTTCTTAAAATCTTCAACTTCAGCTGCTACTTTATTTATCTTTCCCTTACTCCACGAATAAATTTCTTCTACATTTTCAATAAAAGTTTTCCAAAGTCTAGATAATCCATTTCCAGCCACTTTACAAAAATTAGTCCAAGCTATTTTGAACTGAGTTGTCGACATATAAGCACATATTGCACATACACCTACTACCAATAGTATTAACGAATATGCTGTAACCGCCATATGCCCACTTGGATCCACATAATTAATCGGGTCATTCGCACAGTACGCATACAGGTGCCAGTCTGCTACCTCTCCACTCTCACCGCGGTAAGTATCTTCCGTCAGGAATCTTCCTGTAATCGGGTCATAGTATCTTGCATTCAGATAGTAAAGTCCTGTACCCTCATCATAGATCCCGCCTGTGTAGCAGACCTCGTTGGCAAGTCCACTTCCACCATGGATAGTTGTCTCCCCGAATTCATCATACTCGTAGCTGAGTTCTCCCTTTCCTGTCTCATCTATGATGCTGGTGGTACTTCCCTGGATATCTTTGTTGTACAGATGGTAGCGATAAGTTGTTCCATCCTCTTCTGTCTGAGATACTGTTTCCGCACTGATGATATTTCCTTCCAAGCCAAGCAGGTTCTGGATCACTTTTTCGGTATCACTTCCATCTGTGGTATAAGAAACTACGCCATCCTGATAGTAGTAGTCTGTAACCGCTGCTCCTTCTTTCTTCTGGATCCGCTGTCCCTCGCCATTGTACAGGTTCTCCTGGGTGAAAGTTTTAGTACTTCCATCTTCTGCCGGTGATTCCATGATCACTTTACTTAATCGGTTTTCTTCATCATACGTATTGACAATGGTGGTCTGGGTCTTGGACTGGACTTCCTTCACCTGGTTTCCATTTTCATCATATGTGTAAGTAACCGTTCCTGCACCAGCTCCACCACAAGTGGTCTCCGTTTTCAGCAGCTGGTCTAATCCATTGTACGTATACTGGATTTCGGTGCTTCCAGTTGTCTTTTTCTGGCGATTACCAACCTCATCATACTCATAGGTGGTGGTTACCTGTTTCTCAGCATCCTGGTAATCTGTCACCACTGTTTTGACCAGTCTTCCCAGTGAATCGTAGGTATAGTCCTTGGTCTCATTCACCTGATACGCTTCGGTCTCTGGGGTATTGTTCACTTCTGTTTCTTGAATGACATTCCCATTCTTATCGTACGCATATGCATAAGTTTCCAGTACTTTCGAGCCGTTCTGATAAGTCATTTCTACGACTTGATCCAGATCATTATAGAGATACTGCTTTGTAATGCATGTCGCTCCCTTGGTTGCAAAGTCTGGATATTCCTTTATCTCTATGACATTTCCATAACTGCCATACTTATAAGTGCGAAGGGTCTTCACTTCCTTGCTCTCACCAACCACTGCCTGCACTTCGCTGAGCCAGCGGTTACTGTCGTATACAAACTGTAATCCCTGCACGTTTTCTGCTGTAGCCATTGCATAAGCGATTGCAGTCACTTTATCTTCTGCGTCATATGTATAATGGATCTTATGTTCTTCAATCTGTGTCTCGGTTGGTTCTTCCTTACTGTTCACCTCCGCAGTCCATGCAGTTCTGCCATAAGCATCATAGCCAGTATAACTATAGCGGTATGCAGCCAGCCCTGTATCTTCTGCTTTGGAATCTATGGTCTCTGTCAAACGGTACTTGTCATCATAGGTGTACTCTGACTGTAAGGTCTGTACCTCTTCTGCGGTAAAGGTTTTGGTTGCTGTCAGCAAGTTTCTGTCATCATATTCGAAAGTCTTATAAGCACCGCTTTCATAGATTTCTTTCACTTTATTTCCCTTGGAATCGTAGGCATAGGAAGTTCCAATGCTTTCTTCGTCGTTGTCTCCCAAGTCCTTCGTTGCTGTCGTTAGTCCTGCCGCATCCTGGATTTCTTCACTTACATGCCCTTTGGCATCGGTGATGCTAGTGGTTGTAGTCTCTTTCTCGGTATCCGTCTCATAGGAAGCTTTGGTGGACACCTTCATGCCTTTGACATCCTGCACCACTTCTGTCACACGGGAAGAATCATCATAAGTATAGGATGTGACCACACCATTGGCATCGATCTCTTCCTTCACATTTCCTTTGGTATCATATGTCTTCTGTGTCACAACAGATGCTGTTCCTACCGAATAATTCTCTCCAGAAACTGCTGCGTTCTGGATGGTAGCGTATTCCCGCCCCTCTTCATCATACAGGGTCAGGTTCACACATCCATCTTTGGCATCTGCATCGGTTCCATTCTTGCAGCTGACTACTTGATTTCCGCTCTGATCATAGACGTAGTCTGTGTAGATCCCACCAGCTTTTTCCTTTACCAATCTTCCACTGCCATCGTAATATTTCTCTGACAGGAATGTTCCGTCCTGGAAGATCTCTTTCTCTGCGTAAGCGTTCAAAATGGTCTGTGTACCTCTGCCATCCCAGATGGTCACATCTTCATACGTATATAGCATCTTATAAGCTGCTGTCTGGTCCTTGACGATGGTACGATACGCTACCCGGTTCATGGAATCGTAGATATACTTGGTCTTTACTCCATCTGCATCGATTTCAGAAGTAACAGTTCCATTGGCATCATAAGAAGCGCTTGTTGTCTGCGTCTTTCCATCCAGTGTTGTTTCCGTTTTCACTTCCCGTCCCAGATAATCATAAGTATAAGCGGTCACTTCTCCTGTAGATGCATCTGTTGTTGTAAGGACACGTCCCATCGCATCGTAGGTATTCGTAGACATGCTGACCACCTCACCGCTGGTCTCTTTCTCTTCTACGATATTGCCAAGTTTGTCATATTCTGTCTTCTGAGCAGATGTTTGGAGTCCAGCTTCTTTCGTCACAGATTCCGTAAGATTTCCTGCTGCATCGTAGCTGTTCTTTGTGAGCATCTCATTGGTACTGTCTGTCACATCCTGCTCTTCCACCACATTTCCCTTTGTATCATAGGAAGTTGTGGAATGGCTGATGGTCTCGCCTTTCCTGGTAGATACCACTTCCGTAGGAAGCTCCTCCGTCCACTCACCTTCTTTTCCATACGTATATTTGGTGAGGGTTCCATCTTCCTCCAACTCTTCCGTCACTTGTTCTTCTTCATTATACGTGGTTTCTGATATTTTTTCTACTGTTGCAAAGGATACTGTTCCATTTTTCAGTTCTTCGTAACCAACTGTGCGTATCGTCTTGGTGACCAGATAAGGATTCTTGGCATTCCCGTAGGTATAAGATGTTACGTTTCCATCTGCATCAGTCTCCTGCAGCGTTTTTCCTGTCTCTGCATCGTATTTGACACTTGTAGTATAGAGGACTGCACCACCTAATGTTTTCTTGCTCACCGATGTTTCCTGGTCTTTGTAAGAAATCTTATAGATCTCGCTATCCTGTGGATAGGAAACACCAACTGCTTTTTCTCCTTCATAGGTGACCTCATAGGTATTCTTTTTCCGGTCTGTGATGCTCTCAAGTCCCTCGTCTCCGTATCCATAACTGTTGGATACACTCTCGGCATCTTCTGCATCAGAGGAATTATGTGCTACTTTCGTAAGCTGTCCATCGGTATAGGTATAGGAAAGGATGGTCTCATCAGGAAGTTGGATCCTTTTCAATCGCTCAGAATCTTCCTCATACACGAAGGTCAGTTTTTTCTCATGCTGCGTCTGTACACTCGCCAAACGTCCCGCTTCATCATACAAGTAGAGGAGGAAGGTTCCATTTGGTTCCAGCATTGCCACCAATTGACCACCTGCATTAAAGCGATAGAGACAGCCATCTCCGTTCTTTAATGTATAAGCATGTGTAACCTGGATGACAGATGCTTCTTCTTCGTCCTCATCATCTGCATCTTCCTCCTCATCCGTTCCTCCAGTTTCTGTTGTAGATTGGACCGGTACTTCTTCTTTCTTCTCCTCCGGTGCTTTGTATGTGACCGTTCCCATGGTCGTGCTATCGATCGCAACTCCTGCCTGCTGGATTACGCCTTCTCGGTCTTCTACTTCCTCATCATCGGAAAGAGTTGCTGTTTCATCTGCTTCTTTCAGCTCATAGTTTTTTCCTTCCGTACATTCATATCCATCCGATCCTTGTTTGAACGTATAGATACTGCCATCCCCGCTCACAAGATACAGGGTCCCGTCTTCTCCCTGGAGCAGTTCCTGATGCAAGGAATCCATCCAACCTTGTCCGAACATCCCCTTTAGTTCCATCTGGCTGTTATACGTTCTTGTGACATCTGCAGTCAGCTGATTTTCTGTAACAGAAGCATCTTCCTGACTGTAGCTTAAGTTCCCGGTACTGTTTTCCACTGTTCCATTTCCAATTGGTGTGCTGAAACTATAGTATCCCAGATACTCCTTGCTTCCGGTCCGTTTCTGAAGTGCAGAAGCTTTGGTCGCTTCTCCTTTGAGAACTCCATCAATGACAGTCTCTTTCTCAATACTTCCATCTGCTTTCGTACGGACAACTGCCAGTTTGTAATAATATGACTCTGTTCCCACACTTGCAATGTCTGTCCAGTAAGTTCCCATTACCTGGTCTGCAAACAGTGTGTCTTCATTTGCTTGAAAGGCTTCCTCTTCTCCCCGGTAGATGCGGTAATATACACTCTCAGACAATGCCTTCTCTGTTTTCCAGGCGATAGTGTTCTTCCCATAGCTGTTTGTCAATGTAAGGCTGTCCTCTTTTGGAAGATATGCTTCCACAGATGCATCTTTCACCTCTACATAATACGGAAGGGTATAAGCTTTCGTATTTCCTGCTTTATCTACTGCGCGGACTGTGATCGTATGTTCCCCATTCGCCTCGATCGTTCCCTCTGGAATGGTGTAAGTTCCAGATGCAGTAGTTCCCATGGAAACATAGTTCCCATTATCCACCTTACACTCTACTTTACTAAAGTATGTATCTTTAGCATTCTTCCATGTGAGCACAGGCATCAGGTTGTCTGTCGGTGTGTCCGCAGTGGTTGCTGGTTCTATGGTCGGCTTATCCATGGTTGGTGCTGTTCCATCGATATAGATCGAACGCCATCTGAGTTTTCCTGCGATTCCACTACTATCTACTCCTCGCACAGCCAGTGCATAGGCTCCTTCTTGCCAGTTCGCACTTGCGGCGATCGTTGCACTTCCGCTTCCACTGGTCCCAATCTTTGTGCTGCTGGAAAATGCGATCACTTCGTTTCCTCTTGCTGCATTTTTTGCATCATATTCATACAATGCATACTGTACAGATGCTAAGGATTGGGAACTGATCCCCTCCCAGGCTGCCTTCACCTTTTTCCCTGGTTTCAGATACCGTGGTGTTACCGTAACTGCTGTTGGTGTTGTCGGTGAGTCATAATGGACAACCGTCAGTTTCGGCCGGTAACTGGTGGTAGATACACGAGAGCCAAAGAATTTCCCATAACTGGAGGATTCGGAGGCATTCTTTAATACGATCCCATAATTACTGTAACTTTTCTTTGCATACCCTTGAAATAGTTTCGTCAGGTTCAAGGTCTGTTGCTTTTTTGCTTTTCCAGAAGTTTTGAAGGAGCTCAACGATGTGTTTTGATAGGCTGCTTTGTTTGCCCATGTGATCTTACTTTTCGTCCAGTCTTCTATTACCCGGTATGCATGGATGGTTTGTCCAGATTTGGAACCAGAACATTCTGTCAGTACTAATTTTGCACTTTCCACATATCTTCCATGCAGTGCACTCAGACTGGCAAATACAAGATAAGCCCTGCTTGTTCCCTGCGAGATCTTTCCCACGTTAAATCCTGTGATGCCGCTATCATAGAAGTTTGTGTTTTTATAGGTAGAACCACTGATCACGTATGTATCTGCGATTTTGGAATTCCCGCTCCATGTGAGCGTAGGGTCAATAGTTACCGGATACTGACGCTTCGCATCGTTCAGATAAGATGCATCTGCTTCTACGATCATCTCGTAGATTCCTTCTTCTTCGTCCAGTGTCTGGATCTTACAAGTCAGAGCTTCACTATAAGCTTCTCCACTGGCATCATTCATACTCGGTGCTTCGATCCCTGCCACCATCTCATCTCCATCATAGATGGTGAATCCTTCATCCAATGCATTCTTGCGGATGGTCAGACCTGGGATCTCAAGGATGCTTCGAAAGACATTGCTTTCCGGTTCTTTTTCTAATACAATCTCTTCCTTCACACCAATATCCGTAGAAGTGTATTGATACGTAAGCTGTTCTTTCCCAAACGTGTAAACTGCTTTGGTAGGAACCGTCTGTTCCTCTTCATAGATATCTGTAACCGTTTCTTTTTCCACCGTTACTTCTTCCGTTTCGGTTGCAGCTGCTGCCTCTTCCGTTACAGGCCGCAAACGGATCTGATATGCTCCATACTCCATCAGGATCGGAGTTTCTTCCGTCAGCTGTTCTGGAAAGTACTGTTTCTTATCACCAGCCTTATTTTCATAAGCATAGGATTCCAAAGATGCCCCATGTTCACTGATGTCTTCCTTTACTTTTGTTAGAGAAGCATCATAATCCACCAATTCCCCTTCCTTATTTTCAAAACGGACATCCTGGCTATAGAATTCTGTCAGCTTTTTTCCATTACCAATATCATACGTAGTGGAATCTGTTGTCGATTCTTCTTCCATCACTTGGCTTTTCTCAATGGAATAGGCTTCTTCTGTCGATTGCTCTTGCTCATTTTCTTCGGCAGTTGTTCCTGCCTCTGTAGGTTCCGCAGCAAATGCATCTATGGAGATGCTGGTACAAAGCATTGCTGCTACTAGTAGCATAGATACTAGTTGTTTCCAATTTTGTTTCTTTTTTACTTTCATCCTCTTCTCCTCCTTCACTTTGTTTTTGTACTACTATATTTTGTGATTGTTTCGCTTCCACATTTCAGAACAGCTTTGACACGATAACTTCCTGACGAAACACTTTTTGTTTTGCTCAGACTACAAATTTTCGCACTGCTTTTACTTGTAGACCAAGAAGTTACCGTTGTCCAAGAAGTTCCTGATTTTTTCTGCAAAGTCAAAGTGATTTTCATATCCTGTGTACTTTGACTCGTTACTTTTGCATAACAAGTTGCATTGTTGTCGGTAATTGTTAGAGATACTTGTGCATTTAAAATGTTTTCATAACACGGGGCTGCTTCCTCATACATAGTACTTCCCGTCAACTCTGCTGCCTCAACAAGATTTCCACCCATTAGCAACGTTGTTGTCGTCACAATCATAATCCAAGTTTTCTTTTTCATACTTTTTACTCCTTTTCTTTTTACTTGTCTATCTACCATATATAACTTCCAAGCAATCTAAAACGTGACATCTTTTTTGAAAAAAATTTAAAAATTGCAAAAAAATATCTGCAAAGCATCTTTCTTATGCTTTACAGATATTTTCTTCTTTCATCTATTCAAAAATCGTTTCTAGAATAGCCGCTAATGTTTCCGCTTCTTCGCGTCCTGCCAGCGAATATACATATCCTTCGTGAGGATAAATAACTGTCACCCATCCATGTTCATCTTCTAACACATACCCTACATCTCCATGGACACTTATTTTCTCCGCGGCTGTCCCATCGGATGTAATCGACCAGACATCCATATATTCAATTGCTTGTTGCTGATAAATAATACTGCTTCCTTCAGCATCCGTATAAATCAACGTGTAATCACAGACTTCTGGCACTGCTTCTTCATACTCCACTTCATATTGTTCTGGTACATTTTCTAATCTTTTTACTTCGAAGTTGTCTGGAGTAACATCTCGTTTTTCTGCATCTATCGCTTCCTCTATTTCTTCGAAAGTTACATCCGTATAATCTGAAAAGATTCTTTCTATCATCTGATATACTTTTTCACGTACCGGCTCCACAGCCAGCACTGTCATGGAACCCATCAGCATAATAATTGCTGCAACTAATGCAACTTTGAACCTCAAACTTTTTCTTCTCGATGCATATCGTACGATATTATTTTTCTCTTTTCTTTCTCCGGTTCGAACCATTGCATCCATATTTTTCCGATACTCTTCTGAAAAAGTATGGTTTTCTTCTTCCTCCAGCTTCTTTTCATAAGCCGCCAACTTTATTTCCATGGATTTTCGAAGCGCATCTTTCATTACATCTTTTGACATCACTTCTCTACTCATACTCAATCCCCTTTTCTTTCAATTTTTCAATGAGTATCTTCCTTCCACGTCTTGCAATCTGCCTTGCATTATCCGCTGTCATTCCTATCATCTCGCCTATTTCCATATAAGTACGTTCCTCATAATAATGAAGATACATCACTTCCTGGCATCTTTCCGGCAGTTTCAAAATCACAGACGCTATCATATCCGATAATTCTTTTTGAAGCATGCGTGTTTCTAATTCTTGAATCTCATCTTTTAAGTCATCCAGCAGGTCGAATTCATCTGTTACCAGTTCTTTTCTACCCTGATTCTTTCTATAGATTGCAATAGCTTTATTGCGAACAATCACTAGAATATAATTCCACGCTTCTTTCGAATCCACGACTTCAATTTTATCCAGTTTTTTCAAGACAACTTCGAACGCATCCTGTACTGCATCTTCCGCACCTTCTTTTTGTTTTAAGACACTGTATGCCACCTTGTACATTTTCTGCTCGTAGAGGTGATAAATTTTCTCAAATTTTGCTTTATTATCATCCTCTTTTATCTCATTTAAGTATAGTGTTAACATCTTTCTTCCTCATTTTCCCAACTACTGCTATACACTATATT
>CAZPZR010000043.1:0-15713 GCA_964591105.1 uncultured Lachnospiraceae bacterium
CAAGAAGAATCACAGGAAACTGTGCAAAACATCAGAGAGCTCTTACAGTTGCTGTTAAGAGAGCACGTCACATTGCTCTTATTCCATACGTACAGGAATAATATGAAAGATTACGCCGTTGCGAAAGCAGCGGCGTTTTTTTGTCTTTATAGATTTCCATCTGCAACAGCCTTAATGGAAGAGGCGTATTCGGATGGAGTCATCCCAGTTATTTTCTTAAATTGTCTTGAAAAATAGTGGATGGACGAATATCCTAAATGTTCGGAAATCTGCGTGAAATTCATTCGGTTCGTTCGAATCAATTCCTTGGCTGCATTGATTTTCATGGATGAGAAATATTCAATAATTCCCATAGTAGTTTGTGCCTTGAAGATTTTCTGCAGCTGTGAGCGCCCGATCATATTGTCTTTGCATATTTGCTCGATCGTAATATGCGTCTGTAAATTACTTTCCAAATAAGCAACCACTCGATTGAAAGTTTCCTGGTCACTTTTAGCTTTTGTCATTTTAGAAGGGGCAAAATGTCGCTTGGCGGCTTCCTTGCGTGTGGAATTCTTGTTTAAAATTCGCCGCATAATGTGGATTAAAAAGTGCTCCAGATACAGACGAGTCATCTGCTCGGCACCAAAAACATCAGATTCTTTCAGTGGTGGATTTGGGAGGTATGGGTCATCCAGACGACAATCGAAGAAATGGCGGGCCTCTGCAATAATATCCGCCAGAAGGTGACGTTCAGTTTCGTCAATCTTAAATAACCGCTTGCGGAAATGCTCCATAGCTTCGCTGTTGCAGTGGAAAGAAATGACCACAAGGTTTGGAGCAATTCCGTGCGTTGCATGTACACTGTGGAATTCGTTCGGTTCGTGGAAGAAAATCTCTCCCTTTTTCAGATTGATCGTTCGGGTTCCAGACTGAATATTTACTTCTCCTTTATCAACGCAAATAAATTCCCAGAAATCGTGTGACTCTCCTGGGAATGTGAAATCACTCCAATATTCGAAGTAATGTATACTGTATATTTTTTCAATAGAGATAGATGATTTTAAATCAATTCCGTGGTATATCATAAGTAAAACCGACCTTTTGTGTATTTTTACCAATATTTTACACTAAAATTTGGCAAAAATCAAAGGTTAATATGCTGATAGTGCAAATTAATAGAAATATATTACAAAGATTTTTGTGCAAAATTGTATTAGAATAGAGTGCAGATGAACACGAAATTCTTAAATAGGAGGTAAAAAGTATTATGAAGAAAAGAATTTTAAGTGTGCTTTTGTGCTTAGCTATGGTAGCCACTACACTTGTTGGATGTGGCGGAAGCAAAAAAGAAGACTCTTCTGATGGAGTTACTCTTGATATCATCATTTCTCAGTATGGTAACTACACACAGGAATGGTGGAAGACATTTGAAGAAAACTTCGAGAAAGCAAATGAAGGAATCGACCTTAATATCGAGATCGTTTCTTGGAACGACATTTACAGTGTTGTAAACACACGTATTACAAGTAATGAACAGCCAGACATCTTGAACATTAGTGGTTTTGCTGATTACGTAGCAGACGATTTGCTCATGCCAGCAGAAGATTATGTATCTGATGAATTACAGGCTAATTTCATTCCAAGTTTCTGGGAGTCAAACGCAATGGACGGAACAGTTTGGGCACTTCCAATCTTAGCATCTTGTCGTGCATTATTCTGCAACACGGATCTGTTAAAAGAAGCTGGAATCGAAGCAGCACCTACAACATGGGACGAAGTTCTTACAGCTTGTAAAGCAGTAAAAGACAAATTTGGTGATGAAATCGTTCCTTGGGGACTTGATATTTCAACAGACGAAGGTCAGGCAGCATTCTCTTACTACACATGGAACTTTGGTGGTGGATACGTTGATGAAAGCGGCGAATGGGCATTAAACAGCAAAGAAAACGTAGAAGCAGTTGAATACATTAAGACACTTATTGACTCTGGATACTGTAACGCAGCTCCTTTCACAGATACACGTTATCCACTTCAGGATGCATTCAGTGCTGGAACACTTGCTATGATGATTGGACCTATGAACATGGTAGCAGCTGATTCTACAGTAAATTATGAAGCAGCAGATATTCCTGGAAACAAAGTTGGACTTGGTGTATGTGACCAGTTAATGGTATTCAAAGATGAAGAAGCTGGCGATGCTCGTACAGAAGCAATCACAAAATTCTTTGATGCATTCTATGAAGTAGAAACATATTCTGAGTACATGGTATATGAAGGATTCTTACCAGCAACTCAGGATGCTTCTGAAAACCTTGCAGCAAATGCTGAAAAATACATCGTTGGTGGAACAGAAGACACAACAGGAAACAGCGAATACTTCGCAACATTCTGTGCAGTTCTTCCTAACTGCCAGTTCTATCCAATGCAGAAAGCTGAATGGATGGATGTTAGAAATGGTGTTATCGACGTAGAACAGAAAGTATGTGAAGGCGTTTCAACAGCACAGGATGCTCTTGATGAACTTCAGGCTACTATTACAGGTAAATAAACCATTTTAAGAAAATACTTGGTATGTATGTAATCGAGAGGCCGATTCGCTTCGGCCCTCGATTTTTTTAAAGCTGCTGAAATGGCAACTTTATATAAAATCTGATTAGAGGAGGCGTGATAATGAAAAAGAAGACATTGACAGCTGTTCAGCCTTATATATGGTTGTTGCCGAGCGTTGTTCTTATGGTGACAATGATTGTGATCCCAATTATTTCAGTGTTCAAAATTTCTTTTTCAGAAGTTGGGCGAAGTGGTCTGATCAAAGGATTGAACGGAATCCAGAACTATCTGGATATTTTTGCAGACCCTACATTTTGGCACACATTACAGAATACGATTATCTGGACAATTGTTGTAGTAGGACTTTCTACAATCATTGGATTTGTGCTTGCGATGGTTTTGAATCAGGAATTTCGTGGACGTAAATTGGTGCGTGCGATTGTAATTTTTCCATGGGCGACAGCACTTGTTATTCAGTCTGTAATCTGGAAATACATTGTAAATGCTGACTACGGTTCATTGAATGTCCTTTTGTCAAAGTTAGGGCTGATTGATAAATTTGTGAACTGGACAGAGACAGCAAGTAAGATGTTTGCCTGGGAATGCTGGGTTGGTATATTTGTAACATTCCCATTTGTAACATTCTGTGTTTTGTCCGGACTTCAGAGTATTGATACAACATTATATGAGGCAGCAGCGGTGGACGGAGCTGGCTTCTGGTATAAGCTTTTCAAACTTACATTGCCATTGGTTGGTCCGAGTTTGACAGTATCTACCGTTTTGAATATCATTTATGTATTTAACTCTTTCCCAATCGTATGGACGATTTCGAAAGGTGCACCGGCAGACCAGACGCATACGCTGGTTACTTATCTGTATCAGTTATCCTTTACAGATGGTAAGGGCGGCCATGCGGCGGCTGTATCTGTAATCGGCTTCGTGATACTGGCGATTTGTGCAGGAATCTATATGGTTCTATCCCTGCGCGGAGAGGAGGAAGAATAAGATGACAAATAAAAGAAAACCTTGGCAGACGATTGCCTTGTATGTGTTTGTATTTGTTGTAAGCATCATTATTCTTTATCCTTATCTTGTAATGTTTCTTACAGCATTGAAAGATAAAAAAGAAATGTATGCGATTGATCATATTCTTCCACAAGTGTGGAGATGGTCAAACTTTGTAGAAATTTGGTCAGCGGCACCTGTGTTGAAATACCTCATCAACTCATTGGTTATCGCAGGTGGAGCGACACTTCTTGCAATCCTGTGTGGAATTCCAGCGGCATATGCACTTGCGCGTATGAAGTTCAAAGGAAAAGGAATTTTCATGGGTGCAGTAATCATGAGTCAGATGTTCTCACCAGTGGTATTATTGGTTGGAATTTATCGTCTGATGGTAACTTTGAATTTGAATGATAGCATTCTTGGATTGATCTTGTTGAATGCGGCGTTTAACCAGGCATTTGCGATTTGGCTGCTGAGAGGTACATTTGTAAGTATTTCACCAGAAATGGAACAGGCAGCGAAAATTGACGGATGCGGAACGATAAAAGCGTTGATCAAGGTATTGCTTCCGATGGCGGCACCTGGAATTATCACAACACTGATTTTCGTATTTATTAATGCATGGAACGAATATACAATTGCACTGACATTGATTTCTACAGATGTATTTAAACCAATTACTGTTGGTATTAATGTATTCTATGGATTCAACTTCATTCAGTGGCAGTATCTGTTTGCAACTTCACTTGTTGCAACAATTCCGGTTGTAATTCTGTTCTTGTTAATAGAAAAACATTTGGTTGCAGGTCTGACATCTGGTGGTGTAAAAGGATAAGGAAGAAATTTTTAAAGCTCATTTCGAGTATCTGCAAATCAGACACTTGAATGAGCTTTATTTTTGTTTTATACTAAAGGATAGCATTAGCGGTGGAGGTATTAAGATGAATAAACCAGTATTAGTAATTATGGCGGCAGGTATGGGGAGCCGTTATGGTGGATTGAAACAGATTGACCCAATTGATGATCAGGGACATATCTTGATGGATTTTTCCATTTTTGATGCGAAAAGAGCTGGATTTGAGAAAGTAGTCTTTATCATTAAAGAGGAAAATAAAGAAGATTTTAAAGAGGCGATTGGAGATCGTGTCTCTAAGTATATTAAGGTAGATTATGCATTCCAGGATATTGCGAACCTTCCAGAAGGATTTGAGATTCCAGAAGGACGTGTGAAACCTTGGGGAACAGCACATGCAGTATTGAGTGCGATGGATGTGATCGATGGTCCGTTTGCTGTTATTAATGCAGATGACTATTATGGAAGAGATGCATTCCAGAAGATTTACGATTATTTGGCACATCACACAGATGATGAAAAGTATCGTTATGCAATGGTAGGATACCAACTTAAGAATACAATCACAGAGAACGGTTATGTGTCTCGTGGTGTATGTACAACGGATGAGAATGATTATTTACAGAAGGTTGTAGAACGTACACGTATTGAAAAGCATGGCGAAGGAATTGCATTTACAGAAGATGATGGAGAGACTTGGGAGTATCTGGACGAAGATACAATCGTGTCTATGAATATGTGGGGATTCACAGAAAGTTTCCTGAAAGAGACAAAAGCAAGATTTGCAGAATTTTTGGAAACAGGACTGAAGAAAAATCCTTTGAAATGTGAATATTTCCTTCCATCTGTAGTGAGTGCGCTTTTGGCAGAAGATAAGGCAACTGTAACAGTACTTACTTCTAAAGATAAATGGTATGGAGTGACTTATAAGCAGGATAAACCAGTTGTTATGCAGGCACTTCAGGAAATGAAAGATCACGGAGTATATCCAGAGAAAGTATGGTGCGGACGCAGTGAAGCGTTGGTGAATTTCCAGTTGGAAGGTATGGTAATGTCAGCAATTCATTATGGAAGCGGACATATTAACGATACATTTTTGATGACACTTCGCAAGGATGATGGAAGCGAAGGACGCGTAATCCTGCAGAAGATGAATGAAAGCATTTTCAAAAAACCAGTGGAATTGATGGAAAATATTTTGAATGTTACTTCTTATCTTCGTAAAGAGATTATTGCGAGGGGTGGAGACCCAGAACGTGAGACACTGAACGTAATCAATACAAAGGCTGGAGAACCATATTTTGTGGACTCTGATGGTGAATATTGGAGATGTTATGTGTTCATTGAAGGCGCAAAGACATATGATCAGGTAGAGACAATGGAAGACTTCTACCAGAGTGCGGTTGCATTCGGAAACTTCCAGAGTATGTTGGCAGAATATCCAGCAGAGACTCTTCATGAGACAATTGAAGGTTTCCATGATACAAAGGCTAGATTTGAAGTGTTCAAACGTGCGGTAGAAGAGGACGTATGCGGACGTGCAGCATCTGTACAGGAAGAGATTGATTTTGTACTTGCACATGAAGATGTTGCAAATGTTTTTGGAGACTTGTTAGAAAAGGGAGAAATTCCACTTCGTGTAACACATAATGATACAAAACTGAATAACGTTATGATCGACGACGAGACAAGAAAAGGTATCTGCGTCATTGACTTGGATACAGTTATGCCAGGCCTTGCAATGAACGACTTTGGTGATTCTATTCGTTTTGGAGCAAGTACGGCAGCAGAAGATGAAAAGGATCTTGAGAAAGTATCTTGCAGCATGGAACTGTTTGAAGTATATACAAAAGGTTTCATAGAAGGATGTGCTGGAAGATTGACAGCGAAGGAATTAGAATTATTGCCAATGGGCGCAAAAGTTATGACATTTGAATGTGGTATGCGCTTCTTGACAGATTACCTTCAGGGAGATACTTATTTCAAAGTACATAGAGAAGGCCATAACCTGGATCGTTGCAGAACACAGTTCAAGCTTGTGAAAGATATGGAAGAAAAATGGACGACGATGCAGGAAATTGTTGCGAAGTACGCAAAATAATCGAAAAGAACCTTTTGGGACAATAGAAGGAGGAATGCTCGATGGCGAAAATATTGATTACTGGCGGGGCTGGCTATATCGGCAGTCATACAGCGGTGGAATTGTTGAAGGAAGGCTATGAAGTAGTTGTATATGATAACCTTTCTAATTCTTCAGAGGAATCCATTCGAAGAGTAGAAGAATTGACAGGAAAAACGGTGAAATTTTACGAAGGAGATATCCTGGACGCTGAGTTTTTAGGAACAATGTTTGAACTGGAAAAAATTGATGCAGTGATTCATTGTGCAGCACTGAAAGCGGTAGGGGAGTCTGTACGTAAACCATTGGAATATTATCAGAATAATATTACAGGAACACTGACACTTCTTGATGTTATGAGAGAAGTAGGGGTGAAGCGAATTGTATTTAGCTCATCTGCAACAGTATATGGTAATCCGGCAGTGATTCCAATTACCGAAGATTGTCCAAAAGGACAGTGTACGAATCCATATGGATGGACAAAATCTATGATGGAACAGATCATGACAGACCTTCAGAAATCAGATTCTGAGTGGAATGTAATCCTTCTGCGTTACTTCAATCCAGTAGGGGCACACAAGAGTGGACGTATTGGAGAAGATCCAAAAGGAATTCCAAACAACCTGATGCCATATATTGCACAGGTGGCTGTTGGAAAATTAGAAAAACTTGGTGTATTTGGAAATGATTATAATACTCCAGATGGTACAGGAGTTCGTGATTATATCCATGTAGTAGATTTGGCTGTGGGACATGTGAAAGCAATTCAATATATTCTTACAGATCCAGGTCTTGATGTGATCAATCTTGGAACGGGAACAGGATATTCTGTTCTTGACATGGTGAAAGCATTTTCCAAGGCATGTGGCAAAGACATCCCTTATGAGATAAAAGCAAGAAGAGAAGGGGATATTGACATGTGTTATGCTGATCCAGCGAAAGCGGAAAAGGTGCTTGGCTGGAAGGCGGTTCACACATTAGAGGAGATGTGTGAAGACAGTTGGAGATGGCAGTCACAGAATCCGAATGGATACAACGAATAAAAGAGGTTCGTTGGTTTTTTAGAGGATGGCAGTATGAATGAGAAGATGAAAGAAAAGCAGAGTGCGCGTCTAAAAGAATTATTGATGTTGTACATACAGTGGCCAGTGATCATGCTGATTTTGCTACTTGGTATGAATCTGTGGATGTATTTCGCAGATGTAAAATTAGGAATTATTATGTCCGTATTTGTTGTAGTCTATATTGTTATAACTGTATTGATGTATGGGCATAGTAAGGCAATGATTTTACGTGATCTAGTTGGTTTTGCGTCACAGTATGGGGTGATGCAGAATGTATTGCTGAAAGAAATGTCAACACCACATGCAATTCTTACAGAGGATGGTCAAGTTCTGTGGATGAATGACCGCTTTGAAGAAATTCTGTCAGAAAAGATTGATGGAAAAGAAGAGCTGTATATCAGCAAATATATGCCAGAACTGAATCGGAGCATTTTCCCGAAAGAAGAGGGATTTTGTGTAGAGATGGATGTTTATTATGGGAAAAAGGAATTCCGTGCAGAAATTCGCAAAGTGTCTGTGGAAGGATTGACTGAGACGGAGCAGGTACTTGGTCTGCCGGATGAAAAAGATTCATTCATCGCAGTTTATCTGGAAGATGTTACAGAGTTGAATGCGTACATTCAGGCATATGAAGAACAGCGTATGGTTGCGGGGCTGATTTACATCGATAATTACGATGAAGTGATCGAAAGCGTCGAAGAAGTGCGCCAGTCATTGCTGATCGCATTGGTAGATCGTAAGATCAATCAATATATTTCGAAAATGAATGGTATCGTGAAGAAAATGGAGAACGATAAATATTTCATCGCATTGCAGAAACGATACTTTAAAGAATTGGAAAATGACCGTTTTTCACTGTTGGAAGATGTAAAGTCTGTAAATATTGGAAATACAATGCCAGTTACTATCAGTGTAGGTCTGGGCCTGAGTAAGGAATCTTATGCCCAGAGTTACAGCTATGCGCGAGTTGCGATTGATCTGGCTCTTGCAAGAGGTGGGGACCAAGCGGTAATTAAAGATGGATCTGGAATTACGTATTATGGTGGAAAGCGAGATCATACTTCGAAGAATACACGTGTAAAGGCGCGTGTGAAAGCAGAAGCACTTCGAGAATTTATTATAGTGAAAGATGTAGTATTTGTAATGGGACATCAAATGACAGATGTGGATTCCTTTGGTGCGGCCGTTGGTGTGTATCGCGCGGCAGCAGCGCTCGGAAAGAAAGCACACATCATCGTTAATGAGGTTTCAGCATCTTTGCGCCCATTGTACAATGCTTATGTGGACGATGAGGATTATCCAGAAGATATGCTCTTAACATCAGAGGAAGCACTGGAACTTGCAGATGAAAAATCTATGGTTGTAGTTGTAGATACCAGCCGTCCACAGATGACAGAGTGTCCAGAACTTTTGAAGTTGTCTAAGACAATTGTAGTACTGGATCATCACAGACAGAACAGCGACAACATTGATAATGCGTTGCTATCTTATATTGAACCATATGCGTCTTCCGCATGTGAGATGGTATCAGAAATTTTGCAGTATATTGTGGATGATATTAAGATTCCAAAATTGGAAGCAAGCAGTTTGTATGCTGGAATCATGATTGATACCAACTATTTTGTAAATAAAACAGGAGTACGTACGTTTGAAGCGGCAGCATTTTTGAGAAGACATGGCGCGGACCTTAATCTGGTGCGTAAAATGTTCCGTGACGATATGGAAGCTTATCGTGCGAAGGCTGAGATTATCAGCAGTGCGGAAGTATATCGCGAAGAATATGCGATTGCAAAAGGCGTGGATTTGCATGTAGAAAGTCCAACAATTGTTGGAGCACAGGCGGCAAATGACCTTTTGGACATTAATGAAATCAAGGCTTCATTCGTATTTACCGTATACAATGACAGAATATATGTCAGTGCGAGATCCATAGATGAGGTGAACGTACAGGTAATTATGGAACGTTTGGGTGGCGGTGGACATATGAATGCTTCCGGCGCGCAGTTTGACCATACAGATATGGAACTTGCAATCAAAACATTGAAGGAAGAAATTGACCGAATGGAGAAGGAAGGAGATTTATAGAGATGAAAGTAATTTTGACAGAAGATGTTAAGTCTCTTGGTAAAAAAGGCGAAATTGTAAATGTAAATGATGGATATGCGAGAAACTTTATTTTGAAAACAAATAAAGGAATTGAAGCAACAGCAAAAAACTTAAATGACTTGAAATTAAAAAGAGCCAATGAAGATAAAGTTGCAAAAGAACAGTATGAAGCAGCATTAGAACTTGCAAAAGAAATTGGCGCTGGACAGATTGTTGTAAAGATTAAAACTGGAGAAGGTGGAAGAACTTTCGGTTCTGTTTCTTCAAAAGAAATCGCAGTAGAAGTAAAGGCACAGATGAATCTTGAAATTGATAAGAAGAAAATTCAGTTAAAAGAAGCAATCAAAACACTTGGAACTCACATTGTACCAGTGAAGGTTCATCCAAAGGTAACTGCAGAGTTAAAAGTAGTTGTAAGAGAAGAAGCTTAGGAGGAGACTGCCAATGGAAGAGGCACTCATTAAACGAGTTATGCCCCATAGTGTAGAAGCAGAGCAATCCGTAGTCGGTGCGATGCTGATGGATAAAGATGCGATTTTGACTGCATCAGAAATCATCAGTGGTCAGGATTTTTACCAGACAGCGTATGGAATTATCTTCGATTCAATTGTAGAATTGTTCAATGAGGGGAAGCCGGTAGACTTGGTAACGTTGCAGGCGCGCTTGAAAGAAAAAGATGTGCCGCCGGAAATTGCCAGCCTGGAATTTGTCCGTGACCTGGTAACAGCTGTTCCGACTTCTGCGAATGTGAAGTACTATGCGGAAATTGTTTCTGACAAAGCGATGATGCGCAGACTCATTAAGATTAACGATGAGATTTCGAATACATGCTATGCCGGGAAAGAATCCTTGCCAGCAGTATTGGAATATACAGAAAAAGCAATATTTGATCTTTTGCAAAGACGAAACACAGGGGATGAAGTTCCGATTAAGCAGGTGGTATTGAATGCGTTGGAACGTATTGAAAAAGCGTCCAAGAACAAGGGGACGGTAACAGGAATTCCAACAGGATTCATTGATCTGGATTATAAATTATCAGGACTCCAACCATCGGATTTAGTGCTTGTAGCGGCCAGACCGTCTATGGGGAAAACTGCGTTTGTACTGAATATTGCTCAGTATGTAGCATTCAAAAAAGATCTTGGGGTTGCAATCTTCAGTTTGGAAATGTCAAAAGAACAGTTGGTAAACCGTCTGTTCTCTTTGGAATCCCAGGTAGATGCGCAGGCACTGCGTACTGGAAATATGAAAGATTCTGACTGGGAAAAACTGATTGAAGGAGCGGGAATCATAGGAAAATCACATTTGGTGATTGACGATACCCCTGGTATTTCTGTATCGGAGCTTCGTTCCAAATGTCGTAAGTACAAATTGGAACATGATATCCAACTGATCATCATCGACTACCTTCAGTTGATGACAGGAAGTGTTGGGAAAAAGTCTGAGTCAAGACAGCAGGAAATTTCAGAGATTTCCCGTTCATTAAAAGCTCTTGCAAGAGAATTAAATGTTCCGGTCATTGCACTTTCTCAGCTGAGCCGTGCGGTAGAATCCAGACCGGATAAACGACCAATGCTTTCAGACCTTCGAGAGTCTGGAGCAATTGAGCAGGATGCCGACGTTGTTATGTTCATTTATCGAGATGAATATTATAATAAGGATTCTGAGTTCAAAAAACAGGCCGAGATCATTATTGCAAAACAAAGAAACGGCCCCGTAGGGACCGTTAATCTGGCTTGGCTTGGAGAGTACACAAAGTTTGCAAATCTAAGCAGGCAAGAATAATTTTTTTAACTTTTCAACTGGACCGCTTGTGGCGGCAGCTTTCCGATAAGATTGCTGTTGGCGAATGAGCAGGTCCAGTTTTTTAAATTGCTCTTCTTCTTGACGTTCTTTCGCATCGAGCAGAAAAGACATTTCCTTTGTAATGAGAGACACCAGTTGCTGATTATTGTTTTCCAACATTCGCTTTATGTAGAGTTGCTCGCGCGTACGTCGGATGTCGGGAATCAATGCTTTTAACTCTTCAAAAGGTACGCCTTGTTCATACAATTCTTTGATGCAGCCAAATAGCTTCGCATCGTCCCTAGTCTCCCTTCGTAATTGTTCCAATGCATTTGCCATAAAAAAACCCCCTTATTATAAATGGTCTCAGAGCTTGTCTTCCTAGGGATGATAACATAAAGAATGTGCGAAATACGTCAAAACAAGGGTGAAGAAAATCAGAAATTTTCAAAAAGGATGCGGAATGTATTGAATTAAAAACGAGAAATCCCCTTGTATATTTTGGGTTTCTGTATTAAGATAGGAATAGGCAATTAACGAATGTCTAACAATCAAAAAAGGAGGTACATATCATGGCACACGTAATTAGTGATGTATGTGTAAGCTGTGGAGCATGCGAAGCTGAATGTCCAGTTGGAGCAATCTCTCAGGGAGCAGATCATTATGAAATCAATGCTGATGCTTGCGTAGATTGTGGCGCATGTGCAGCTCAGTGTCCTACAGGAGCTATCTCTCAGGGCTAATTATATGATGAAAGAAGGCACTATCTTAAGTGAAAAGCTTGAGATAGTGCTTTTTTCGGCTGTAGATTGTACAAAAAGAAAAAATTAAGAAATTTTTCAAGAAATTTTCACCAATATAGTGTATAGTGTTATTTGTTTCAAAAATGGGATGAATGTATATTTGAAAATCACAGGCATAGGAGAGAGAAGATGAAGAGAAGAATAGTAAGTGCACTGCTTGCTTTATGTCTGGCATGTTCGCTTGGAGCTTGCAATGGAAAAGAAGAGAAAAAAGAAGCAGTGAAAACTGATACGGTAGAAAAAGTCGAAGAAACGGAGAAAGATCCAGAAGAACTTGCGATGGAAAAGAAACTGGACTTGATCGAACCGGCAGCATATAGAAATGCGAAAGGATTGAATCTTGAGCCAGGCTCCTACATTTCTGTACTTGGGAAAGGTTCCAGTGGAGAATACTGGGAAGAAGTGAAAAAGGGAGTAAAGCAGGCGGAAAAGGATCTGAATAAAGAACTGGGATACGAAGGAAGTGACAAGATTAAGGTAACTTACAGTGGACCAGAAGAGAAAGATGATATAGATGAACAGGTAAATATCTTGGATGAAGAGATTGCAAGATATCCGGTAGCAATCGCGATTGCAATCGCGGATGTACAGGCATGTGAGGTTCAGTTCGACCTTGCAACAGAAAATGGGATTCCGCTGGTAGCGTTTGACTCAGGCAGTGCGTACAAGGGACTGGCGGCAACGGTGACTTCTGAGAACAAATCAGCGGCGAAAGATGTAGCAGACGCACTGGGCAAGGAAATCCAAAAAAAGGGAAAAGTCATCATGTTTGTCCATGATTCTAAGTCCCAGGCGGCAGCTGATCGTGAGGCAGGTTTCCGTGAAGAAATCGAGAAAAAGTTTCCGGACATTAAGATTGTAAAAACAGTGTACACAGACGATTTGATGAAAACTCGCGAAAAACTGGCGAAAAAAAAGAATGCACAAAATGAGATTGATGGAATAGAAGAAACATTGACTGCAGATGATATTACAGTGGAAGAAGCAATTGATTCTATCTTAGAAAAGCATCCAGACTTGAAAGGGTGTTTTGCAACAAACGGAGATGCGATGAAAATTGCGCTGGCAGCTTTGGAAAGACAGGAAAAGACGGATGTGAAAGTGGTAGGTTTTGATGCGAATGCAGATGAAATCGAAGCTTTAAAAGAAGGTAAAATTCAGGGGCTGATGGTTCAGAACCCATTTGGAATGGGATACGCATCTGTAATTGCTGCAGCGAGAGCGGCATTGTTCCTTGGAAACGAAGCATTTGTCGATACAGGATGTACGTGGGTAACACAGAGCAACTTGCAGACAAAAGCAGTGCAGAACATTTTATATTTTAATTAAATGAGACACAAGAAATGCTGGGTGTTTAGTAAACGCCCAGCATTTTTAATAATAGGAGAATCAAAACAAGAATAATACTTGGTTTAACGATTTTAGAACCATTTTTCATAACGAGTCCTGCGCCGATATAACCGCCAATCATATTGCAGAATGCAGCCGCCAGACCGAGAGGGAGTAACACCTGCCCGTTTAATAAGAAAATCGATAAAGCGGTGACATTTGTAGTCAGATTAATGACCTTTGCCTGCGCATTGGCTGTCTTGATATCTAGTTTAGCAAAAATCGTAAAAGCAATAATCAGAAAAGTGCCGGTTCCAGGCCCGTAAAATCCATCATAAATACCAACAATAAAAGCGGCAGCAGTCGCTGTAAGATATGTGCGTCGGTTCAAAGTTACAGTGTCTGCACCTTCATCATTGAATAACTTCTTATTCAGAACGAGAAATGCAGAAAGCGGCAATACAATGAGCAAAACATATTTCATGACGGCTTCCGGTAAGAGAAGGGAAATGTGCGCACCGATTGATGAACCAATGATTGCGGCAAGAATTGCCGGTACTGCGAGTTTGAAATTGACAAGCCCTGCGCGGATAAATCGATATGTTGCAAGTGCGGTACCGAAGGGCGAGGACAATTTATTCGTTGCAACTGCGAGATGAGGTGGAAGACCAGCAATCAAATATGCTGGTAACGAAATCAATCCACCGCCACCGCCGATTGCATCCACGACTCCTGCCAGAAAAACAAATGGACATACAATAAGAAATGTCTGTAATGTGAGTTCCATAAATGAATTCCTTTCTATGAATTAACATTGTGTAAAATGTCGATATGAGTCGATTATAAGTGATTCTATAAGAAAAAGCAATCGAGTAGAAAAGCAGGGGAAGATGTGTTAAGATTGAGAGATAGAAATCGGAAAAAGGAGGAAATACAATGAACCGTGAACAAGCCCATGAAATTTTGAAAAAATATATGAAAGGCGAGAATTATCTGACACATTCTTATGCGGTAGAAGCAATCATGAAAGGTCTTGCAAAACGCCTGGCACCAGGAGAAGAAGAGTATTGGGGAATTGTAGGACTTTTGCATGACCTGGATGAAGAACAATGTGATTGGAAAAATGATTTAAGCGTACATGGACCAACATCTGTGGAAATCCTGAAAAAAGAAGGAATCGAAGATCAAGTGCTCTTTGATGCAATCTGTGCACATAATCCGAAGAGCGGTATGAAGGCAAAGACAACGATTCAATATGCAATTCTGGCGGCAGATCCGATGAGTGGTTTCGTAAAAGCAGTTGCACAGATTTATCCAGATAAAAAACTTGCAAGTGTGAAGCCGAAATCTATCCGTAAACGCTTCCATGAACTTCGATTTGCAGCAGGTGCGAATCGCGATTATATGGAGGCAATTGAGTTTACAGGATTACGCTTGGAAGACCTGATGGATATCGCTTTGGAAGAAATGAGAGAGATTTCTGACCAATTAGGATTGTAAATGAAATTTACAAATAAAGGGTACGGAAAAACCCCGTAAAATCAAGAAAAAATCGTAAAAAAAGCCTTGACAAGCGAGAAGAATCGTAATAAACTAATCTAGCGTGCAAAGGGGTGCGAAGCATTCTGTGCGCAAAAATATGCAAACAATGCAACTTATTATTATCGTAGGAGGTGAAAGAGAATGCCAACATTTAACCAGTTAGTAAGAAAAGGACGTCAGACATCTGTAAAGAAATCTACAGCTCCAGCTCTTCAGAAAGGCTTTAACTCTTTAAGAAAGAAATCAACTAACGTATCTGCTCCACAGAAAAGAGGAGTTTGTACAGCAGTTAAGACAGCTACACCTAAGAAGCCAAACTCAGCTCTTAGAAAAATCGCCAGAGTTCGTCTTTCAAACGGAATCGAAGTAACAAGCTACATCCCAGGAGAAGGACACAACCTTCAGGAACATAGCGTTGTTCTTATCCGTGGTGGTCGTGTTAAGGACTTGCCAGGTACTAGATACCATATCGTTCGTGGTACACTTGATACAGCAGGTGTTGCTAAGAGAAGACAGGCTCGTTCTAAATACGGTGCTAAGAGACCAAAAGACGCAAAGAAATAATATTTAACAAA
>CAZPZR010000044.1:0-15606 GCA_964591105.1 uncultured Lachnospiraceae bacterium
TGACAAAATTAAACAAAATAGCGATACATCAAATGTCTATATTGGAAGAACAAATTTAAAGATTTTAAAATACTAAAAAATGTTGTCCCTAATGACAATCACTCGTGTCTGGGAGCCCTGTGACTCTGGCGTTTTCTATTGGGATATGCTACAGTGAATCTATTAAACTGAAATTTATAGAGACAGGTGAGTAAAGTGAAAAAAAGAACTACAATCGTAATAGTAACTATATGTATATTGATAGCAATAATAGGAATTGCTTTTTCAGTGTTTCGGTCTTCTGAATTTTATAGAAAGAAAAAAGCTTCTATAATGTGGGACTGCTCTGTGACTTGCATGGAAGCGTCAACACCCGAAAAATATGTCATAAATTATGCCGATTCAAAAGTTATATCAAAAACAGGAGCTTTGACGATTCAGAATAGAAATGATTTCGATATTGTAGTGCATTTACTGTGCGAGGGAGAAAGCGTGTCAGACAAGATAGCTTCAGGAGGATGCTACACATTCTTACAGGTTGCAACTGATAAAGAATACACTGTTGGTATTCATGCAGATGTTGATATAAAAACAGAAATAAAAGTGTCCGTATATGATGGTAAAGATACAGAGCCATATACGAAGTAATAGAAAATTTTCAGTTTGTCGAGAACTGAATAAGAACTACAGAATAGCTGTGCATTGAAACGGACCGTCTTAAATTCCATCAGACAGAAAAGAATACTTTTGATAAAACAATGAAGGTTGGTGCGAGTGTGGTATGTGCAAGGAACAATTACTCGTGCGTGGTTCATCCTTGCTGTATTTCTGACGTATGTGCTACAATGAAATACACAGTACATAAATTTTCAAGATAAAGGTAGTCGGGAGGATGTATATGCGACTTGTTTCGATTCTTGGCGATTCTATTAGCACGTATGAAGGGATAGTACCAAAAGGTTATGCAGTGTTTTATGATAGTGCGAAGCAACAAAGGAATGGATTGAATAGTGTATATGATACTTGGTGGGCAAAGGTAAATCAGGCACTTCATGCTCATCTATGTGTAAATAATTCCTATTCAGGCAGTAAAGTTACAGGTATCACATTTCCAGCTGCTTGTTCTGATCTTCGCACAAGTGCGTTACATACACCAAAGTATATGCCTGAGATTATTTTAATTTATATCGGATTTAATGACTTTGGCAAGGGCGTGCCTATAAAGAAAAAAGGTATTCAACATATTTCCAAAAAAGATGTTACTTTTTTTATGGACGCATATTCTCAAATGCTTTCTAAAATCAAGCATAATTATCCTTGTGCAAAGATAGTATGTGGCACACTTGCTCGTACGTTTGTTGTAAATAAAAAAGATTGGAGTTTTCCTGAAAACTATGCGGGTGTAAAATTTGATGATTACAATCATGCTATTCGGCAAGTCTGTAAAAAAGAAAAATGTTATTTAGCAGATATCGATTCATTGCAAATTCAATACGAAACGCTTGATGGTTCACATCCGACGAAGAATGGGCATTTAACATTATATCAGGCTTGGGCACAGTGTTTGTCAGAATTGGGTGTATTATGAGGGGCTGATGTTGAAAGAAAATATCAATCCTTATTCTAATAGGAAATATGTAACAATTCTTGAAAAATCAAGTAATGCAACCTGAAGTTTACATTTAGAAACGTCGAGTGGGTTGTTGTGATATATTTTAAATATATAAGGAGCGGATATGGAAGCGAGAAATTTATTAGAAGCGTTAAGCGCTGCGGAGAGATTAAAAGATACAACACGTCATTGCTATACGAAGAATGGCAGACATGAAAGTGTTGCAGAACACAGTTGGATGATGACGTTGATGGCTTAAGATGCCGGAGTGGTTTTTAAATGGTATGAATGCAGCACTTCTTGCGCCGACTGCTATGAATCAACAGAAATTTTATTTTGAGTTATTGAACGATGGAAATGTGAAGGCATGTTGTGGTAAGGGATTTTATACAAAGCTGGATTTAGGCATTGTTAAATATCATTTTGAGTCAGCTTCAGGAAAGAAAGTAGTAGGTGGTTTCTGAAATGCCAAATGAGAACAAAAAAGATTTTAATGCGATGCTTCGAAATAACAAAGATATGCCGAAGTTTCAGACGATTACAGATGAAAAAAGCATTAAAAAATATGGTGGAGATCGGATGTATTTTGCTCCACCAATAGATTACGACAATATTATGAAACAAATTCCATATGGCAAAGTGATTACTGTAGATAGAATTCGAGAATATTTCGCAAAAGAAAATGGAGCTGATTTTACAGAACCTATGACGGCTGGTATTTTTGTATCAATTGCTGCTTGGGCAAGTGAGCAGCGTTCCGAAGATGAGACGCCGTACTGGAGAACGCTGAAAGCAAATGGAGAGTTAAACGTAAAGTATCCAGGTGGTGCAGAAGCACAGAAAGAAAAATTGGAGGCAGAGGGGCATACTATTCTGCAAAAGGGAAGGAAAAATATTAAGTACTATGTGAAAGATTATGAGGATACGTTGTTTGAGTTGAGTCTGCAGTAACATGCTTGAAGAAAGAAGGAGTAGCGAGTGAAGAGTTTGAATGAAGAATGCTTGATTTGTAAAGCACCATTGGAATATCTTGAATTTGATGAAGTAATGGAATGTGAGCTTTGTCATAAAAAACAAAGTAGTAAAACTCGGTGTATAAATGGTCACTTTGTTTGTGATGAATGTCACACAACTGGAATGGACGAAATCATTTCGATATGTTTTAATAGCAATTCTACAAATCCTGTCAAAATTCTGGAGAAAATGATGTGTATGCCAGCTTGTCATATGCATGGTCCAGAACACCATACGATGGTTGGATCAGCGTTATTGACTGCGTATAAAAATGCAGGTGGAGAGTTGGATTTGAGAACTGCATTATACGAAATGCAAAAGAGAGGAAGACAAGTTCCAGGAGGAGTATGTGGATTTTGGGGAGCTTGTGGAGCGGGTATTAGTTCTGGAATGTATATTTCCATTGCATTAAAATCTAGTCCGTTAGCAAAAGAAACATGGGGACTTTCAAATCAAATGACAGCAAAAGCACTAGATGCAATTGGTAAAAACGGAGGGCCTAGATGCTGCAAAAGAGATTCTTATCTGGCTATTAAAGAAGCGGTTGATTTTACACGCGTTAATCTTGGAATTGAGATGGAATGGAAAGAGATTACTTGTTCCCGCTCACATCTTAATAATCAATGTATACAAAAAGAATGTCCATTTTATAAAAACACGACTAGAAAAACATATAGCACTTGCAATTTGAAATAAATGCTATATTATACACTATAAATAATCGGGGAGCTTGTAGTAGCAGGCTGAGAGGAAGTAATAAAAATTAAAAAAACACTTGACCGGTAGTTACAACCGTTTGATACCATTGAGATGTAGCAACGATACATGTTATTTTCAAGGAGGGTTTCAAATGGAATATAAGGTATTAAGTAATGGCGTGAAAATGCCGCAGTTGGGCTATGGAGTATATCAGGTGACCAAACAGGATTGTGAACGTTGTGTATTGGATGCTTTAAAAGCAGGGTATCGTCTGATTGATACGGCACAGTCTTATTTCAATGAAGAGGAAGTGGGAGCTGCGATTCAAAAGAGTGGAATTCCTCGTGAAGAAATTTTCCTCACAACGAAAGTTTGGATTGAACATTATGGATACGAGGCATGTAAGGAATCTATCGAGGAATCTATGAGAAAGTTGCAGACAGATTATCTGGATTTGTTGCTTCTTCATCAGCCATTTGGAGATTATTATGGAGCTTGGAGAGCGTTAGAGGAATATTATGAAGCTGGAAAAATAAGAGCCATTGGTATTTCGAATTTTTATCCAGACAGAATGATTGATATTGCAACATTTGCTCGTATCAAACCTATGATAAATCAAGTAGAGATTCATCCATACCATCAGCAAGAAAAATCAAAATATTGGCATGACAAGTATGGAATTCAGATGGAAGCATGGGCACCATTTGGTGAGGGAAAAGAGAACATGTTTACCAATCCAGTATTAGCAGAAATTGGTGCGAAATACGAAAAAACAGTAGCACAGGTGATCCTGAGATGGCACTTGCAGAGAGGGATTGTGATTATTCCAAAATCTGTACATTATGAAAGAATGGTTGAAAACTTCGACGTATTTGACTTTGAGCTGTCCGCAGAAGATATGGAAAAAATTACAACTTTAGATAAAAAGCAAAGTGCATTTTTCTCTCATACAGATCCAAATATGGTTGAATGGTTTGGAAAGATGGTAGAAGAACGAAAGAAACAGCATGACTGTGCAAAGGAAAAGAAAAATTGGTAGAGGTGTGAAAGTATGGCAAAGAATATATTGATATTATCCGGAAGTCCAAGAAAAGGCGGAAATTCAGATTTGTTGTGTGACGAGTTCATGAAGGGAGCTATCGAAGCAGGGCATACCGTAGAAAAAATTCGTGTTCAGGAGAAAAAGGTGGCATGTTGCACTGCATGTTATGCATGTCAAGAAACGGGAAAATGTGCCATCAAAGATGACATGGCAGACATCATGCAGAAAATGATTGACTGTGATGTCATGGTATTAGCAAGTCCTGTTTACTTCTATTCTATTGATGCACAATTGAAAGCGGTAATTGACAGAACAGTCTGTCGATGGACAGAAGTGAAGAATAAAGAAATGTATTATATTATGACTGCAGCTGATGGAGAAAAGAGTTCCATGGATACGACATTAGCTTGCTTCAGAGGGTATGCTGAGTGTGTGGATGGTGCGGTAGAAAAAGGCATTATCTACGGAACGGGAGTATACCATGCTGGAGAAATCAAAGACACAAAATGTATGCAGGAAGCATATGAAATGGGAAAGAGTGTGTAGGTAAATAATAGAATTCTGCCATGGAAAGGTGTTCACTTTATCATAGTTGTGTTATTTTAAATGTATGAAAAGTAGCGAAAAGCTTATAGAGAAAGAAAATTCAAAATGGAAGAATTGCGATAGTCCCAGATTTTGATGAGTTTACTGTAAAAGTCATTGTGGCAGGAGATGGGGTAAAATACGCAACAGAATTTGATATTTTGGAAGGAGAAGGTTATGCGATACCAATACCATTACGAAACACCTGAAGAATTTTCCAATATGATTATGACTAGTGATGGAGAAGTTTTGACTGGATTATACTTTGAAGGTTCCAGAGATACGAGAAAGCATGATACAAGCTGCGAAGAAAAAGAACTTCCGATTTTTTTAGAAACAAGTGCATGGCTAGATTGTTATTTCAGTGGAAAAACACCCGATTTTACTCCGCAATATAAGATAGAAGGTTTAACTTCATTTCGAAAAGAAGTCATAGATATTATGAATACGATTGAATTCGGAAAGATTTTAACTTACGGTGAGATTTCTGAAATAATAGCGAGTAAGAGAGGGATTCAGCGTATGTCTGCACAGGCGGTCGGTGGTGCAGTTGGCTGGAATCCACTTTGTCTAATCATCCCTTGCCATAGAGTGGTAGGAACACATGGTAAGATTACGGGCTATGGAGGCGGAATTGAGAATAAGTCGGCTCTATTGAAGCATGAAGGGATTCCGTTTATTCTATAGACTGAGAAGATAAAATGAAGATAAAAAGGTTGATAACCATATGTGAGAGATTCACAGTGGTATCAACCTTTTGTTTTTTAGGAAACGAAAGAAATGGAGTGCAGATTTAACCATTGACGAAAGGTAGTATCCTACTTATAATAATGTAGGATGCTACGAAAAAGGAGAGGCTTATGAGTAAAAACAAGATAGCAATTTTAGTGAAAATAGCATCGCTAGAATTCGAGAAAATATCAAATCCTATTTTGTCCGAGTATGATCTCACGTCTGCACAATATCGAGTACTCAAGTTTTTATATTCACAGCAGTCAGAAAGTGTAAGAGTTGTGGATATTGAGAAGCAATGTGCAATCACACATCCAACAGCGATAGGTTTGCTGGATACTCTTGAAAAGAAAGGTCTAGTTTCCAGAGTTGTGAATCCAAACGATGCAAGAAGTAAGCTGATATCACTTACAGATAAAGCGAAAGCTGTACAGACAGATGTAGAGGGAGTCGGAGAGAGAATCGAGGAGATGTTGACGAGTAATCTGTCAGTAGAAGAAAAAGAACAGTTGATAAAACTTCTTTGGAAATTATTGGGAATAGAAGAGGAGGAGCGTTTGAATGACTGAAGAAAAAATAATAGAAAATCCATTAGGAACAAAGCCTCTATCCTTGTTTGGCAGCGGAGGAGAAGATGCACTTTATTATGAATATGCAGTTCGATTTATGAAAACGTTTCTTTTCTTTGTATTCCTAAATGGAATTCAGATTTGTTCGTCAACATTTTTCCCATCAATCGGAAAGGCTGGAAAAGGAGCGATTCTTTCTTTTTCAAAGCAGATTGTGTTTAGGGTTCCGCTATTGTTGATACTCCCTAAAATTTTGGAAATCGCAGGAGGAATATTATGAAAAATAAACGAATTTTTTTAAGACTTATAATTTACATGGTAGGAGCATTCATACTAGGGCTTGGAATTGTTCTCTGTGTGAAAAGTGAAATGGGTGTTTCACCGATTAACAGTATTCCATATGTCATCACACATATTGTTCCACTGAGTTTGGGTACACTTAGCATTTGTTTTTATTTGGTAAATATTATACTACAATTAGTATTGAGTGAAAGAAAATATTATATTGGTATCTTCCTGCAGCTACCAGTATCATTGCTCTTCGGAGTCGTTATTGATTTGTGGGATGGATGGCTGCCAGCAGCGGAAACAATGGGTATGAGAATCCTTTGTTTATGTGGGAGTTTATTTTTTACTGCGTTTGGTATCATGCTGATTGTTGCAATGCACCTAGTGCCAGATCCACCAACAGGGTCAGTGCAGGCTATTACCCGTGCTTCAAAGAAAAAAATGGGGACAATAAAAAATGTGTATGATTGTAGTTGTGTTGTAATCTCATTGATGATTAGTTTATTGGGTACACATGAGGTGATTGGTTTTGGGATTGCAACGATTGTATCTGCAGTTTGTGTGGGGCGAATACTTGCAGTTTTACAGAGAACAGTTGGGACATGGTTAAAAAAATATTTCCCACAAGAATAGAAGATAAGGAGAGCGTGATATGTTGACACCAATACAAGTGAAAAATACAAGAAAAGAATTACAGGAGAATTATAGAAGACTTGGGGAATCGGAGGAAGTGGTATTGGCAGATCACAGTGCGAATCGATGGTACTCCTTGGAGAAATAAGTAGTAAAAACCCTATTTTGCAAATTCACCTTGCAAATTGAAATTGTGCATCATTTTTTTTGAAAATAAAAACAGGAGACACCCTATCCCGGATATCTCCTGTAAAAAATCTACGCGTATGACTTCCTACGGCGGCATTATCCGCATCAGGTTATAGGGTCGAAGTTCGAGTACTTCCTCTCAGCCTGCATACACAAGCTCCCCTGTATTTCTTATTTATAATTTTATTGTCTGCGTACTTTGATTACTAAACCACTGCGCTTCAAATCCCGTGAATTTTAAAATACAATAATCAGGATCAGTTACCCCTTTCTTATAAAAACGCTTAAAGAAAGTTTTCCAGAAACGATCTTTGATTGACTGGTCTGTAAGTACAATCATATTGCCTTTCAATTCAACTCCTTCGTAATTCCGACCGGTTTGATAGAAATAAACGCAGGCTTTTGAATTATTTCGATAATGTTGAACTTTTCTGGAAGATGTATAAGTAGCAAAATAAATATCATTTCCATCTATCAGAACGGGTTGAATCAGAGCACGAGTAGCAGGATATCCTTCTTCATCTACAGAAGAAATGAGGGAGATTTTTTGTTTCGAAATAAATTCGTAAATGTCATCTCTTGTCATAGTTCCGTCCTCATTAACAGTGGAGTTTTTCGTCGTTCCTGGGTTTTCGTTTTGCTTCCATAGCAGCCTTCATAGTAGCTTTACGTTCTAAAATAGCATTGACTTCTGCATCAATGTCTACTGGTGGATAATGAAGTCCACTTTTCAATGCCTGAACCATTTGGTCTGTACGATTGCGGATTTTATATTCTTTACCATCTTTGATGAAAATATTACCAGTTTGTCCGAAAATAAGTTGAACATCATATTCTGCACAGGCATCATGAACACGTTTTACCCATTCGTAATGTAATGGACGTGAACCAAGATAATTTTCACCGCCTGCAAGAACCGTTTCAATTTTTCCTGTAGCAAGGTAAGGTGCAATATCAATTTCTCCAATAAAAGGTTTCAAGCTTACCCATCGATGTTTTGCCGGAAGATCAAGAAGGTATGGCATACGTTGTTCCAAACGTGCCTGATTTTCGCAGGAAACAGAAAAGGATACATTATCCCAACCATCGCCCCAATTATATGGCAGACAATCTTTGATACGTTCTGCACGCTTTGTTAGCAAAGAAAAAGTTACGTCAGGACGACGACGGATAAAGTTCCATGCTTCGTCGCGCCATTCATCTGCTTCTTCGATGAAAAAGTCGCTTGCCATACATACACGAACAAAAGACCCGCTAGGTAATTTCCAATTTCCAGAGCGATCTTTTTTAACCGGAAGATTAAAATCTGATTTATTTCTTACTACTTGATTTGTGTCTCTGCCATAGCGCTTGTCAAGAAAATAAGCATAACAGTTCTGACAGCCTTCTGAATGTTTGTGGCAGCCATGCCACGGGTTCCAAATCTTATCATTGAGATCCATAATATTTCTCCTTTACTATTTTTCTTTCATAATATCATTGGCTTTTTCCGCCAGTGTCACCAAAGTATTAAAGTCATCCTGACCAAGTCCCTGAATTAAGCGTTCTAAGTTTTTCGTCAAATCAGTTCTTGCATATTCAACCAATTCCAATGCTTTGTCAGTAGGCAAGATGTAATAAGCTCGCTTATCCTGTGAACAAGGTTCTTTCGTTATATAACCTTCCTTTTCCAAAGAACGAATGTGTGCAGTAACCATTGGCTTGGATACTTCAAGAAGCTCTGCGAGCATTACTGGTGTATGTGGACCATCTGTCTGAGTAATAATATTGAGAACACCCATCTCGCTAGGGCGAATCGGTAATCCTTTTTTTAATTCCGCATAATTTTTTGCGAAAATAGAGAGCACCGCATTTGCGGCAAAATATTTGTTCATAAGCTACCTCAAAATAAATAGTTCATATAGATTAACTATATTATGGTTCACCTAGGTGAACTTGTCAAGAACTTTTCAGTCAGATGAAAATAGTCAAATAACAAAAAAACACGCGTTGCGAATTATAGAGAAATGTGATACAATACAAAAAAACAGATGAATGAGGTGAAAAACGTGGAGATTGCAGAAAGAATTCGAGAATTAAGAGCACAGACAGGGATGACAAGAAAGGCATTTGCTGAACATGTAGGGATTCCGCTTCGTACTGTGGAAGATTGGGAAGCAGGACGAAGAAATCCACCAGAGTACATTCCAAGATTGATTGCATTTCAGTTAAAGTACGAAGAACTGATTCGCGAGAAGGAGAAAGAAAAAGAAGAATAAATGTGAGAATAGAAAATACCAGGAAGATCTCCTGGTATTTTCGTTAATTACGTGTATAAGGTACCATCATGTAAGCAACATAAGAAAGTATCATTGATGTTTTGAATAATAAATAATTGCTGTTTACATAATGAGTTTTCTTGACAAATTTGGTATGAAAAATATACTATGTATGCAAAACGAGATTCCACCACGCGTAGAATACTCCCTCACAGAGAAGGGGAAAGCACTATTACCAGTCTTCACAGAACTGGCAAAATGGGGAGAAAATCATTTAGAATAACAAGAGAAGGAGAGCGAGAACATATGGAAAAGAATTTAACATCTGGGAGTGTACTGAAAAACATTATTTATTTTTCGATTCCATATTTTTTATCATATTTTTTACAAACTTTATATGGAATGGCAGATTTATTTATCATCGGACAATTCAATGGTGTGGAAAGTATTACGGCAGTATCTGTCGGAAGTCAGGTAATGCATATGCTGACAGTTATGATCGTAGGTCTTGCAATGGGATCTACAGTTATGATTGGACAGGCAATTGGAGGAAATAAGAAAAAAGAAGCAAGCGAAATCATAGGAAATACAGTGTCACTTTTTATGATAGTTGCCATTGTGTTTACCATAACTCTTGTGTTTTGTGTAAAACCAATTGTTGCACTGATGTCAACACCGGAAGAAGCTGTTGCAGGAACAAGTGCATACTTGACCATCTGTTTTATAGGAATTCCATTTATCACGTTATACAATGTTATTAGTTCTATTTTTCGAGGTTTGGGGGATTCCAAGAGTCCAATGTACTTTGTTGCCATTGCATGTGCAGTAAATATTGGTCTGGATTATCTTTTTATCGGTGTGTTTCAAATGGGAGCTGCTGGAGCGGCACTTGGAACAACACTTGCACAGACGGCGAGTGTTTGCGTAGCACTTTGGGTAATTTTAAAACAGAATACAGGACTGTCATTAAAAAAATCTGATTTTCGTCCGAAGAAATCAGTTCTTGGATCGGTTCTGAAAATCGGAATGCCGGTAGCCGTTCAAGATGGATTTATTCAGATTTCATTTATTATTGTGACAATCATTGCGAATCGAAGGGGACTTTCCGATGCAGCGGCAGTTGGAATTGTTGAGAAGATTATTGGTGTTGTATTTTTGGTACCATCTTCCATGCTCTCTACGGTTTCTGCACTTTCAGCACAGAATATTGGAGCTAGAAAGCATGGAAGAGCTTCGAGCACATTGCGTTATGGGATTCTTATTACGGTGATTTATGGATTGATAGTTGCATTAATAGTACAAATTAACCCAGAAACACTGATTGGTCTTTTTACAAGTGAGAAAAATGTGGAAGTGATCCGAATGGGAAGTCAGTACATAAGAGGATACATTTTTGACTGCGTATTTGCGGGAATTCATTTTAGTTTCAGTGGATATTTCTGTGCATACGGAAAATCTGGGATTTCCTTTTTGCATAACTTTCTTTCTATTATTTTGGTGCGAGTGCCAGGTGCATTTTTTGCATCCAAATTATTTGCGGACACATTGCTTCCGATGGGCTTTGCATCAACATGTGGTTCGATGCTGTCGGTAGTAGTTTGCGTGATTGCATACATTTATTTGAAAAAGAAGGGAAAGCTTGGAAATTAAAAATAAGTAGAACGGGAATGAAAAATTCCCGTTCTACTTATTTTTTTCCTAATTGCCAAAAAGCAACAGCACTTGCGGCTGCAACATTCAAGGAATCTACTTCATGTGACATAGGTATTTTAACAGTGTAATCGCAGTCATCGATGGAAAGTTGTGCGAGACCATCGCCTTCCGTTCCAAGAATGATTGCAAGCTTTTCTTCTTCCATTAATGCAGGGTGATCAATGGATACAGAGTCATCGGTGAGTGCCATTGCAGCAGTTTTGAACCCAAGTTCCTGCAGTTGCTTGACGTAGGAAGTTGAATCTTCTTTTTCAAAGAATGTCCATGGAATCTGGAAGACGGTTCCCATGCTTACGCGGGAGGCACGTCGGTAAAGTGGGTTACTACAGCCGGAAGTCAACAGAACAGCATCCATATTCAAGGCGGCAGCAGAACGGAAGATGGCTCCGACATTGGTAGGATTCATGACATTTTCCAATACAGCGACGCGACGGGCGGTTGCACAGACTTCTTCAACACGAGGAAGTGGTCTGCGACGCATAACACTTAGCATCCCGCGCGTTAGTTTGAACCCGGTAAGCTGTGCCAGAACATCGAAAGATGCCGTATATACAGGAACTTCAGGACAGCGAACTAATATAGGCATTGCCTCGCCTTCAAGTTGTCGGTCTTCCACGAGAAAAGAAACAGGTTCGTAACCTGCGTTTAATGCTCGTTCAATAACTTTTGGACTTTCCGCTATAAAAAGCCCCTGTTCAGGATGATCTTTATTCAATAATTGTGCTTCTGTCAGACGTGCATATGGGTCAAGTTCAGAAGCATGAAAATCTTTAATTTCTATGATATTTGACATGTGTAAAATCTCCTCTGTATGATTACAAAACTGGTTTTATTATACTTGAAATAGGATAGATATACAAGCTGTGCAAGAAAAATGGAGTTCTGCACTTGGAAATTTATTTTATTTAAGCTATAATAAATTACGTATGTAATTTTATAAGGAGATCAACTATGATTCGAGTAGAAAAACTATCTTATGGTTTTCCAGAGAAAGACTTATATAACAATATTTCATTTACCTTAGAAGAAGGGCAACACTGTGCGTTCATTGGAAGCAATGGTACAGGAAAGACAACACTGATTGATATGATCATGAATACAGACGAGTACCTTTACACAGGAAAGATTCTGAAGGATGAACAGTGCCGCATTGGGTATGTGAATCAGTTTTCAAAAAAAGATAAAAATCAAGAAAGAACGGTATTCGAGTTCTTAAGTGAAAAGTTTGTTGAGAATGAAGAAAAAACAGCAGAAATCTGTGCGAAGATGGCAGAGGCAGAAGATTTAGAACCACTGTTTGAAGAATACCAGAAGCTCTTGGATCTTCATCAGGCAATGGATGGAGATAATTATGAGACGAACATCCACAAGCAGTTAAAGCTAGTAGGTATGAGTAAGCATGCGGATACAATGATTTCAGAACTTAGCGGTGGAGAATATAAGCTGCTACAGGTAATGAAGGAGATGCTTCTTGCACCGAATCTCTTGATTATGGATGAGCCAGACGTTTTCCTTGATTTTGAAAATCTGAATGGATTATGTGATCTGATTAATTCTCATCAGGGAACATTGCTTGTGATCACACATAACCGATATTTGTTAAATCACTGTTTTGATAAGATTCTTCATTTGGAAAATGCAGACATTCAAGAATTTGACGGGAATTATACAGATTATAATTTCTCACTGTTGCAGAAGAAGATTGAACTGCAGGAACAGGCTGCAGCAGAACAGGAAGAGATTGAGCGAACAGCTAAGATGGTTGACCGCATGAGAATTGAAGCTACGAACAAAAGTATTGCAGCACTTGGACGAGCACTTCATGCGAAACAGACACAGCTGGATCGACTGAGAGCGAGACAGATTAAAGCTCCATTTGTAGAAATTCGCAAACCAGAGATTGTACTTCCGGATGTGGAAGTAGATCCAGAGAAAACAGTGCTCCGTATCGAAGGGTATGAAGTAGCATTTGATGAACAACTTTTGGAAGATGTAAGCTTTGAATTAAAGGCAAATGAGAAAGTAGCAATTGTTGGGGCGAATGGAACTGGAAAGACGACACTTTTCCGAGACATTTTCCAGAATAATCACGAGGCAATCAAGATTTCAGAAGATGTAAATGTTGGATTTTTATCACAAATTCATGGTGAGATGCTGAACGAAGCAAACACAGTTTTTGAAGAATTTGAAGCACTTGGGTTTGAGACAAAAGAAGAAGTTCAGAAGTACTTGGAAGACTATTGTTTTGAGGAAGAAGTGATTGACCAGACAATTGGACAACTTTCCGGAGGAGAGCAGAACTTACTGCAGATTGCAAAGATTGCGGCTGGAAACGCGGAATTACTGTTATTGGATGAGCCAACCAGCCATTTAGATACGTATGCACAGATTGCACTGGAAAAGGCAATTTCTGAGTATAAAGGGGCAGTTCTGATGGTTGCACATGACTTCTATACGATTGTCAACTGTGTAGATTACGTGCTTTTTGTGGAAGAAAAGTCTATCCGCCGTGTGAGAATTCGTTCGTTCCGTAAGATGATTTATGCAAATCATTTCGATAAGGATTATCTGGAACTGGAACAGAAGAAAAAAGAATTAGAAACAAGAATTGCTGCATGCTTGAAGAGCAAAGAATTAAAGACTGCAAAGAAGTTATGCGAGCAGTTGGAGGAAGTTATTCGAAAGATGCAGTAAGCAGGCAGAGAAAATAAGAGGATTGGAGGAAGCAAGATGAAGGAAAAAGGTGTAAAGCGGTTCGTATTGGCAGCGATGTTTCTAACCCTTGGGCTGCTTCTTCCATTTTTTACGGGGCAGATTCCACAGATTGGAAAACTGTTGCTTCCGATGCACATCCCAGTACTTTTGTGCGGATTGATCTGTGGGTGGAGATATGGTCTGATTATCGGTTTTACCACTCCGCTATTACGATCACTTCTTTTTGGGATGCCAATTCTGTTTCCAACTGCATTTGCGATGGCATTCGAACTAATGACCTATGGATTTTGTATAGGATTTCTCTATGAGAAATCCCATTGGAAATGTATAAAATCCTTGTATCGCTGCATGCTTGCAACGATGCTTGTCGGGCGAGTAGTGTATGGACTGGTTGAAGTGATTTTATTAGGCGTAGGACTTGGCCAGTTTACGGTGAAGGCGTATTTAATGACTGCATTTGTCTATGCGATACCAGGAATCATCGCACAGCTTGTGATTGTTCCAATGATCATGCTGGCGTTGAATAAGACAGGGTTAGTGAGAATGCATGGATTTCAAAAGAAAGAAGTAGAGCAACATGTGGAACAAGGATAATTTGGAATCGCACATTTTTATAGCAATTGATGGGCGCAGTGCGTCTGGCAAGACGACACTTTCAGAAAAATTAGAGGAGATGCTCCCCTGTGAAGTGATTCACATGGACGATTTCTTTCTTCCGATAGAAAGGCGAGCGGAAGACTGGCTGGAAATCGTCGGCGGGAACATTGATTTTGAACGGCTAGAGAGAGAAGTGCTGCTGCCACTTCAGAATGGACAGATGTGTGAGGTACGTCCATTCGATTGTAAAAACCAAAGAGAGAAAGATGGATATGTTCTGGGCAAGGAAAAGATTATTGTAATCGAAGGTGCATATGCTTGCCATCCGAAGTTGTGGGATTATGCGGAACTACATGTATTTATGGATGTAGATGAAGAAACGCAAGGGAAACGAATCTATGCCAGAAACGGTGAAAAGGGACTGGAAATGTTTCGAAAAACCTGGATTCCACTGGAGGAACGTTATCTTTCAAAATACAAGATAAAGGAAAGATGTGAACTGCATCTGTAACGAGTCTTGTAGATAGATAAAAGGAAATACATTTTATGAGGAGGACTATGATGAAACTACAACCAGCATTTTTTCGAGATTTGAAATGCTACACAAAGGAACAATTTATCAAAGATGTAATTGCAGGCGTAATCGTGGCAATTATTGCATTGCCATTATCGATTGCACTGGCACTGGCATCGGGTGTTGGACCAGAAGAAGGAATTTATACAGCAATTGTTGCTGGATTTTTGATTTCCTTCCTTGGTGGAAGTAAAGTACAGATTGCAGGTCCAACAGCTGCATTTGCAACGATCGTTGCAGGAATCGTCGCTAAAAACGGAATGGAAGGTCTTGTATTATCAACCATTCTTGCAGGAATTTTCTTGATTATCATGGGGCTTTGTCACTTGGGAAGCCTGATTCGATTCATCCCATATACAATCACAACTGGATTTACAGCAGGAATCGCAGTAACGATTTTCATCGGA
>CAZPZR010000045.1:0-9850 GCA_964591105.1 uncultured Lachnospiraceae bacterium
GAAATGCGGAAAATGTTCTGCTTCTTGCCCATCTTTCAATGAAATGGATATTAATCCACATCAGTTTGTATCCTATGTGGTAAATGAAGATATCGAAGCTTTAGTAAAATCAAAATCTCTTTGGAAATGTCTTTCCTGCTTCGCATGTGTAGAGCGTTGTCCAAGAGATGTTAAACCAGGCAAACTCATAGACGCAGCAAGACAGATCGTTGTGAGACAGAAAGGTCAGGATTATCTGAAAGCGGAAGAAATTCCAGAACTCTTAGATCCGGAACTTCCACAGCAGCTTCTCGTCAGTGCATTCAGAAGATATAGGAGGTGATTCGCATGCAGAGAGTTGGAGTATTTGTCTGTCATTGTGGAAGCAACATTGCAGCAACAGTCGATGTGACAAAAGTAGTAGAAATGGCAAAGATGGAACCTGGCGTTGTGCATGCAGAAGAATACCAGTATATGTGTTCTGAAGCAGGTCAGGCATTGATTGCAAAAGCGATTAAAGAAAAGAATCTGACAGGAATGGTTGTCTGTTCATGTTCCCCACGTATGCATGAGACAACATTTCGTAAGGCAGCGGAACGTGCAGGCTTGAACCCATACATGGTAGAAATTGCAAACATTCGTGAGCACTGCTCCTGGATTCATAAAGATATGGAAGAAGCGACAAAGAAAGCAGTCGTTCTTATGCGAGCAGCAGTAGCGAAAGTAAATTTAAATACACCATTAAAACCAGGAGAAAGCCGTGTAACGAAACGTGCCCTTGTTATTGGTGGTGGGATTGCAGGAATCCAGACAGCATTGGATATTGCAGATGCAGGATATCAGGTAGATATCGTGGAAAAGACACCAAGTATTGGCGGAAGAATGTCTCAGCTTGATAAGACATTCCCTACGTTAGACTGTTCCGCATGTATCTTGACACCAAAGATGGTAGAAGCATCTGCCCATGAGAACATTACAATCTATACATACAGTGAAGTAGAAAAAGTATCCGGATTCGTAGGAGACTTTACCGTAGATATTCGCAAGAAAGCCAGATATGTAGATATGGACAAATGTACAGGATGCGGAGCCTGTCAGGAAAAATGTCCTTCCAAGAAAGCACCAAATGAATTTAACAGAGGCTTAAATACACGAAGTGCAATTTACACACCATTTGCGCAGGCAATTCCAAATGTACCAGTAATCGACTGTGAGAACTGTATCAAATTTAAGACTGGAAAATGTGGAATCTGTTCAAAAGTCTGTCAGGCAGGAGCCATTGACTACAACCAGAAAGATGAGATTGTTACGGAAAAATATGGTGCAATCGTCGTGGCAACTGGATTTGATACAATCAAATTAGACAAATACGATGAATACGCATACAACCAGAGCAAAGATGTTATTACATCTCTGGAACTGGAACGTGTGATGAATGCAGCAGGACCTACAAAAGGACATTTGGAACGACTGTCTGACGGAAAAGCACCAAAGGAAATCGTATTCATCCAGTGTGTGGGAAGCCGTTGCTCCGATGACCGAGGAAAACCATATTGCTCAAAGATCTGTTGTATGTACACTGCAAAACATGCAATGCTGATTCGAGATAAATATCCAGATGTAAATGTGACCGTATTTTACATTGATGTTCGTACACCAGGAAAGAACTTCGATGAATTCTATCGAAGAGCAGTGGAACAGTACGGTGTCAACTACGTGAAAGGTCAGGTAGGAAAAGTACTGCCACAGCCAGACGGTAAGCTGCTGGTTCAGGGAGTTGACCTTCTAGACAACAAGCAGATCGTGAAAGAAGCAGATATGGTTGTTCTGGCAACAGCCATTGAACCAAACCCAGATGTACGTAAGATTGCAACGATGCTGACAGCAAGTATTGATACAAATAACTTCCTGACAGAAGCACATGCAAAACTTCGTCCGGTAGAATCTCCAACAGCAGGGATTTTCCTTTCTGGAGTGTGTCAGGGACCAAAAGATATTCCGGAGACCGTTGCACAGGCCGGAGCGGCAGCAGTTAAAGCAATCGGACTTCTTGCAAAAGATAAACTTTTGACCAATCCATGTACCGCACAGGCAGACGAACTGATGTGTAATGGATGCTCTACTTGTACAAATGTATGTCCATATGGAGCAATTTCTTATGAAACAAAATTAGTGAATGACCATGGAATTCGTGAAGAAAGACGTGTGGCAGTTGTAAATAGCGCACTGTGTCAGGGATGTGGAGCATGTACTGTTGCCTGCCCATCCGGAGCGATGGATCTTCAGGGATTCTCCAATAAACAGATTTTGATGGAGGTGGATGCAATATGCAGGTAGAAGCAAAAGAAGAATTTAGACCAAAAATCGTCGCATTTTGCTGTAACTGGTGTAGTTACGCAGGAGCCGACCTTGCAGGAAGCAGCCGCCTTTCTTATCCGGCAGATGTCAAGATTATACGTGTACCTTGTTCCTGCCGTGTCAACCCAATGTTCATCCTTCGTGCATTTGAAAAAGGTGCCGACGGCGTGATTATGTGTGGATGCCACCCAGGAGACTGCCATTACAGTACAGGAAACTTTTACGCAAGAAGACGTATGACATTATTGTTTTCAATGTTAGATTACCTCGGAATCGAGAACGGACGTACTCGTGTAGAGTGGGTATCCGCAGCAGAAGGTGTAAAATTCTCACAGACTATGAATGAATTTGTGGAAAAGATTTATTCTTTGGGTGAAAACGTAAGATTGGGGGATTTAAGATGCAGGAAATAAGAGACCGCGCGAAAGAACTTTTGGCAAATGGAACAGTTGCCAGAGTGCTTGGCTGGAAAGTGGGGGACCTGCCTTACAATCCAGAACCAGCTTATTTTGAAACAGAAGAATCGCTGAACGAATTCGTTTACAACGGATTTTGCGGAGCGAATTTAAGCAAATATATGATTGAAGCATCCAAGTTAGAAGGAAAGACATTGGTTTGCCTGAAACCATGTGACACTTACAGCTTTCAGCAGCTTATGAAAGAACATCGTGTAGATCGAGAGAAAGCATACATTGTAGGTGTTGGATGCAAAGGAAAACTGGACATTGAAAAAATCCGCAAACAGGGTATCAAAGGAATCCAGAAGATGGAAGGTGCTGAGATGACTGGAGATGCAAGTGAACTGAAGATTCAGACCATCTATGGTGAAAAAACTTGCAGCTATCAGGAAGCAATGTTAGAGCGATGCCATGTGTGCAAAGGCAAAGATCACATGATTTATGATGAACTACTTGGAGAGTCCAGAGATACCAAAGACGCTGATCGTTTTGATGAAGTGGCAAAGATTGAAGCAATGACTTCAGAAGAAAAATTTGCCTTCTTTCAGAAAGAACTTAGCAAATGTATCCGCTGTAATGCCTGCAGAAATGTCTGTCCAGCATGTAGCTGTAGAAAATGTGTATTTGACAGCACCAAATTTGACAGTGCTCAGAAGGCAAACGTAGATTCATTTGAAGAAAAAATGTTCCATGTGATTCGTGCATTCCACGTAGCAGGAAGATGTACAGACTGTGGCGAATGCAGCCGTGTATGTCCACAGGGAATCCCACTCCACTTATTTAACCGTAAGTTCATCAAAGACATCAACGAATTTTACGGAGAATATCAGGCAGGAGCAGATGCAGAATCCAAAGGACCATTGACAGACTTTACCTTTGAAGATGTAGAACCAAGCATTGTAGGAGAGAGGGGATAATGTATGTATAAGATCGCAAAAGAAAATCTGTCCGCATTATTCCAGAAGATTGCGGCAACACAGGAATTATATTTGCCGGTAAAGACAGCAGGACAGACAAATTTTAAAGCGTGGAGTGAAGATGCAGAAGTAGATATGGACACGTTGAAAACAGTAAAATCTGCGAAAGATGCATTTTTTCCACAGAGTGAAACACTGTACTCAGTAGCAAAAGAAGGAAAGAAGATTTCTATCAAACCAGAAACATTACAAGAACAGACCTTCGTTGTATTTGGCATGAAAGCCTGTGATGTGAGAGGCGTGGAAGTATTGGATCAGGTATTTTTGGCAGACCCGGTGGACACATTCTATGCGGCAAGAAGAGCTCATGGAACCATCGTTGCGATGGCTTGTCATGAACCAGAAGAATCCTGCTTCTGTAAGGTGTTCGGCATTGACGCAGCTTATCCGGCAGCAGACGTTGCCACATGGATGATCGAAGAGATGCTGTACTGGAAGCCTCTTACAGACAAGGGCGAGGAATTGACCAAAGCATTAGAAGGACTTTTGGAAGAAGCAGACAATGCGGATCTTGTGAAAGTTGAAGTAGAAAAAAATGAGATCCATCAGATTATTGAAAAGCTTCCATATAGCAATCTATCCTTAGATGGATGGGGCAAAGATGCAGTGAAAGAAAACTTCGATGCAAAACAGTGGGAAGAATTATATAAACCATGTCTTGCATGTGGAACCTGTACATTCGTTTGTCCGACTTGTCAGTGCTATGACATCAAAGACTACGACACCGGACATGGTGTACAGAGATATCGTTGCTGGGATTCCTGCATGTACTCTGACTTTACAATGATGGCTCATGGAAATAACCGTACCAGCCAGATGCAGAGATTTCGTCAGAGATTTATGCACAAGTTAGCATATTATCCAGCAAATAATAATGGAATGTATTCATGCGTTGGATGTGGACGCTGCGTAGAAAAATGCCCAGCATCCTTGAACATCGTAAAAGTAATCAAAGCATTTCAGAAACAGGGAGGCGAACAGTAATGTGCGAATGCAATTGCCATAAAGACTATACGTTAGATACCTTAATTCCACAGGTGGCTGTAATTACAGATATTCGTGAGGAAACACCAGATGTGAAAACATTTCGTGTAAATGCGCCAGAAGGTGGAAAAGTATTTGAACATATGCCTGGACAGTGTGCGATGGTATGTGCTCCAGGAGTAGGAGAAGCAATGTTTTCCATTACTTCTTCCCCAACAAACAAAGATTACCAAGAATTTAGTATAAAAAAATGTGGAACACTTACAGACTATCTCCACAGCTTAGAAGTAGGAGATGAGATTACAGTCCGTGGCCCATACGGCAACCATTTTCCAGTAGAAACGGAGTTAAAAGGAAAGAACCTTCTGTTCATTGCAGGGGGGATTGGACTTGCACCGCTCCGTTCTGTAATCAACTATGTATTAGACAACCGAGAAAATTATGGAACTGTAGATATTGTCTACGGTTCCCGTTCCGCAGATGATCTGGTGCAGTTAAAAGAAATCCAGGAAGTCTGGATGAAAACAGAAGGTGTGAATGTATATCTGACTATCGACCGCGAACAGGAAGGATGGGACGGACATGTGGGATTCGTACCAAACTATGTAAAAGAATTAGGATTTGATACAGATAAGACTGCATTGGTTTGTGGACCACCGATTATGATCAAATTCGTTCTTGCAGGACTTCAGGAATTAGGATTTACAAGTGAACAGGTGTACACGACCTTAGAACTTCGCATGAAATGTGGAGTTGGAAAATGTGGAAGATGTAACATCGGATCAAAATATGTATGTAAAGACGGACCAGTCTTCCGATATGACGAGATTGATGAATTACCGAATGAGTATTAGGAGGGTAGAAAAATGGCAGATATGATTAACATATATTTATACGGCAAGAAATATGAAGTTCCGGCAGATCTGACAATCATGGAAGCGTTTGAATATGCTGGTTATCAGTTAGTACGAGGATGCGGTTGCAGAAATGGATTCTGTGGGGCATGTTCTACCATCTACAGAATCAAAGGCAAACAAGAATTAGTCGGCTGTCTGGCTTGTTCAACAAAAGTGGAAAACGATATGTGTGTCGCTTCCTTGCCATTCTTCCCATTAGAGAAGAAAGTGTATGATATTACCGAAATTAAACCAACACAGCAGATTATGATGCAGCTGTATCCAGAGATTTACTCTTGTATTGGATGCAATGCCTGCACAAAAGCATGTACACAGGATCTGAATGTTATGCAGTATATCGCATACGCACAGCGCGGAGAATTTGAAAAATGTGCAGAAGAATCTTTCGACTGTGTGATGTGTGGTGTATGTTCATCCCGCTGCCCAGCAGGAATTTCACATCCTCAGGTAGCACTTCTTGCAAGACGTTTGACAGGAAAATATATTAAACCAGAAGCAGAACATTTGACAGCAAGAGTAGAAGAGATTGAGCGCGGAGATCACAAAGCTTTGATCGAAGCAATCATGGCAAAACCAATTGAAGAATTAAAAGAACTTTACAATACACGAGAAATCGAGAAATAAGGAGGAATGTGAGATGAGTTTACCATATACAGCCGAAATGGTGGAATCCATGAAAAAGGTTGAAGCTGGAAGAAAAGACCGTATCGGATTCGAACCAAAACGAATGACAGCAGATGAAAAGACAGCCCTCCTGGAAGCATTTCACCCAGATTACAATCTGGATAGCTTTGCAGAAATCAAGGTAGGTCCAAATAAAGGACAGAAAGCACCAAAAGAATTGGTAGAAGTTCTGCACGGAGAAAGCAGAGTGAAAGGCATGGATCTTGACCTGACACATCCGGATTATGACGTGGATGTCTTAGTAATTGGCGGCGGTGGCGCAGGTTCTTCTGCAGCGATTGAAGCACATGAAGCGGGTGCCGATGTTATGATCGTTACCAAACTTCGTATTGGTGATGCCAACACGATGATGGCAGAAGGTGGAATTCAGGCAGCTGATAAGGAAAATGATTCCCCAGCACAGCATTATCTGGATGTTATGGGCGGAGGACATTATGCTAACGTGCCAGAATTAGTAGAAAAACTTGTATGTGACGGACCTGGAGCAATTAACTGGTTAGACAAGTTGGGAGTGCTCTTCGATAAAGATGAAAATGGTCGTATGATCACAACACATGGTGGTGGTACTTCCCGCAAAAGAATGCATGCGGCAGCAGACTACTCAGGAGCAGAAATCATGCGTGTGCTCCGAGATGAAGTATACAACAGAGGAATTCCAGTGGTAGATTTCACTGCTGCAATCGAACTGATCAAAGATACCGAAGGAAAAGCGGCAGGTGCAGTACTTCTGAATATGGAAACCAATGAAATTCTGATTGCAAGAGCAAAGACAGTAATTATTGCAACTGGCGGTGCAGGAAGAATGCATTATCAGGGATTCCCAACATCTAACCATTATGGAGCAACTGCAGATGGTCTAGTATTTGCTTACCGCGCAGGTGCAGCGTTATTATATCAGGATACTTTGCAGTATCATCCAACAGGAGTTGCCTTCCCATCTCAGATTTACGGAGCGCTTGTAACAGAAAAAGTACGTTCTATGGGTGCGATGTTTGTAAATAAAGATGGAGAAGTATTCATGCATCCATTGGAAACAAGAGATGTGGCAGCATCTGGAATCATCCGTGAGTGCAAGGAACGCGGCAAAGGAGTACATACACCAACTGCAGACGGTGTATGGTTAGATACACCAATGATCGATATGATTCATGGAGAAGGAACATTAGAAAAGAGACTTCCTGGAATGCTTCGTATGTACTTGAGATGCGGAATTGATATGCGAGAAGTTCCAATCGTGGTATACCCAACCCTTCATTATCAGAATGGTGGAATCAAAATTGGGGTAAATGGAATGTCTGATGTGGAAAACTTATTTGTTGCAGGAGAAGCTGTGGGAGGAATCCACGGAAGAAATCGACTCATGGGAAATTCCCTTCTTGATATCATCGTATTCGGAAGAAATGCAGGGCAGCAGGCAGGTGCAAAATGCAAAGAAGTGGAACTGAAAGATTTAACACTTTCTCATGTAGATGCATACGAAGAAATGCTGGAAAAAGCAGATGCCAAATCTGACGTAGTCTCTCCAAGATTATTGCCGGATTACAGACCTGAAGGCGTAAAGAGATTAAACTAAGGATTGATTTTGAAAGTTAGATGGACTAACATAAATGCTGGGGCGTGAAAGCTCCAGCATTACATAGAAGATTACGGAGGGAAATGGAATGCGTGAAATAAATGTACAGCAGATTACAGATGTTGTAGAAAGATTATGTATCGAAGCAAACCAGCATCTTCCAAAAGATGTACAAGGTGCACTGAAGCAGTGCCGTGCATGCGAAGATTGGGGAATTGCTCAGGGAGTGTTAGATAAGATCATCAACAATTTTGAAATTGCAGATAGTGAGAATGTTCCAATTTGTCAGGATACAGGGATGGCTTGTGTATTTCTTGAGATTGGTCAGGATGTACATCTGGTAGGTGGAAATCTTGCAGAGGCAGTAGACGAAGGAGTGCGTCGTGGATACGACAAGGGCTATCTTCGCAAATCTGTGGTAAAAGATCCAGTGCGTCGTGGAAATACAGGGGATAACACACCTGCAATGCTTTATACAGAGATTGTACCAGGAGAACAGGTAAAGATTACGGTAGGGCCAAAAGGATTCGGTAGTGAAAATATGAGTGCGATTCGTATGTTCAAGCCATCTCATGGACTTCAGGGAATCAAAGATTTCATTCTGGAAACAGTAGAGACAGCAGGACCAAATCCATGTCCTCCAATGGTAATCGGTGTAGGAATCGGTGGAACATTTGATAAGGCAGCATTGTTAGCGAAAAAAGCACTGATGCGTCCAATCGATTCAGAAAACCCAGATCCATTTTATGCAGACTTGGAAAAAGAAATGTTAGAAAAAGTCAATGAGCTTGGAATTGGACCACAGGGATTCGGTGGAAAGACAACAGCAATCGGACTGAATATAGAGACATTGCCAACGCATATCGCAGGAATGCCATGTGCAATCAACATCAACTGTCATGTAACACGCCACAAAACGGAGGTGATCTAAGATGGAAAAACACGTACAATTGCCATTAACAGAAGAAGTAGCAAAGACACTTCATGCAGGAGACAGCGTATATTTGACAGGAACTATTTATACATCCAGAGATGCAGGACATAAACGTATGTGCGAAGCACTTGCAAGAGGAGAAGAACTTCCATTTGACCCAACAGATGCAACCATCTATTACGTAGGGCCAACTCCTGCAAAACCAGGACATGTGATAGGTTCCGCAGGACCAACAACCAGCGGACGAATGGATGCATATGCACCAACAATGATGTCTGTGGGAGCACGCGGAATGATTGGAAAAGGTGCACGTCTTCCAGAAGTCGTAGAAGCAATGAAAAAATATTCTGGTGTGTACTTTGGTGCAATTGGAGGTGCAGGAGCGCTTCTTGCAAAATGCATCAAAAAATGTGAACTCATCGCGTATGAAGACCTTGGAGCAGAAGCACTTCGAAAATTATATGTAGAAGATATGCCATTGGTGGTAATCATCGACAGCGAAGGAAACAACCTTTATGAAGCAGGACGAAAAGAGTACTTAGACAGCAAGAAGGAGAAATAAAAATGAATACAGAAATGATTTGTAACTTATTAGAAGCATTGATGATTTTGTGCTTTGGATTATCCTGGCCAATCTCAATTCGTAAATCATGGGTGTCAAGAACAGCGAAAGGAAAAAGCTTGTTCTTTGAAGTGTTTATTTGGATTGGATATATCTTCGGAATTGCAAACAAATTCATCCAGTATGGACAGAATCCAGACAGAGGATGGGTGTTCATCCTTGCATGGGCATTCTATTTCCTGAATATTGCTGAAATAACAGTAGACATGATTTTGTATTTTAGAAATTTGAAGTTGGATAAAGAAAGAGAATCATAGGGAATCTTAACAAGAAATGGCTGGCAGAAATGCTGGTCATTTTTTTAGAATTACAATTGACATTTTTCAGAAAAAGATTCATGCTATAAAGTAGTTTTAGATGCCAG
>CAZPZR010000045.1:9950-14957 GCA_964591105.1 uncultured Lachnospiraceae bacterium
TAGGCATCATAGTTGGGGACTTTAACCCCAACATCTAGTTTAGAGCAACTGTGAAAGTGGGGAAGAAAAGAGATGAACGGTTCGGAGAGAAGAGAAGGAATTATTCAGCGAATTAAAGAGAGTAAGGCTCCGGTATCAGGACAAAAATTGGCTTCACTCTACGAGGTGAGCAGACAGGTGATCGTACAGGATATTGCATTGATTCGTGCTGCGGGATATGATATTGTGTCAACGAATCGCGGCTATATACTCCATGCTCCGACGAGTCTGCAACGAACATTCAAGGTTCAGCATACGAATGAACAGACAGAAGAAGAATTGAACGCGATTGTAGACCTTGGGGGATGTGTGGAAAATGTGATGGTCAATCATAAAGTGTATGGAAAGATGGAGGCGGTCTTAAACATTAATTCCAGAAAAAAAGTAGCGGTATTTTTAGAGAATATAGCAAATGGAAAATCAAGTCCGTTATTGAACATTACATCCGGATATCATTATCATGTGGTTAGTGCCGAAAGTGATGAAACATTAGATGAGATAGAGGACATGCTTCAGAAGAAGGGATTTTTGCTGGAAAAGCGTTGTTAAATTCACCAAAAAAATCTTCAAACCTTTGGGAAATTCAACACATATATGGAAAATGCCGGAAAAAATTGCATTTGAAAATATATGTGATATAATAATCGAGACTCAAGAGCAACATGTCTTAAAAGTCAGGAGGAATGAAGATGGCTACAAAGAAAACAACGAAAGCTGTAGAAAATATTGAAGAAAATGTTGCAGAAACAACAACGAAAGCAACAAAGGCAACAGCAAAGAAGACAGCAGCCAAAGCAACAAAGACTGCTGCAGCAAAGACTACAGCAACAAAGGCAACAACAAAGACAACAGCAAAGAAAACAACAACGAAGAAAGACATGAAAGTAAGCACTTTCATTGAATATTATGGAAAACAGGTAGATCAGAAAGATGTTATCGCTAATGTAAAGAAAGCCTGGACAAAAAAGGGCAACAAGATTGGTGATATTAAGACATTAGAACTTTATGTGAAACCAGAAGAAGCAGCTGTTTATTATGTGATTAATGGAACAGAAGGCGGAGCAGTTGCATTTTAAGAAAAGAAACTGTTTAGACGGATAAAGAAGCTGTCAAAAGATATGCTCCCTCCCAGATGGATGAGTGAAAACTTGTTTATTTGGAAGGGGGCATTTTTTGTGTGTTTGTATGAGGGTGCTTTGGGGTTCCTGGGATTGCTTTTTTTCGGTGGAGAAACTTGTATGTTGAACGTGAGAGTGAAGAGGATGTTGTGGGGTTCTAAGGAGAGAAATGTATTCGCCAGAAATTTTCTATAAGATAGAACGGGTATGAGCATAGAGTATTATACCAATCGGAAAGCAGGCGAGGCAAAAATCAGATATATCTGCCTAACAAAAAATTCTACTTCTCAAGGTACGCTTTCACATTTTTTTAAAATAAAATTCGTCTTGAACAATGAAAGTAACTTTTGGAAGAGGCTTGGAAATAATGAGTCCTTTTGCCGGAGCTTCGAAAGAATTTCTTATATCAGCATATGGTTGACAGAAATGCTGGTCAGTTTCAGTGCTTTTATAGAGCTGATGTTCATGAAAATGATGTGGCATAATAAAAATACCATAATAAAAATACACGTTGCGTATTGAACAAGATAGAGTTATAATTGATACACAACGTGTAATAAATGAAAGGATTATAAGATTATGGATTGCAGTAAAAAGATAAAAGAATTAAGAGAAAGTACAGGAATGAATAGAAGAGAATTTTGTGAGTATTTCGATATTCCATATCGAACAGTCACAGAGTGGGAAAGAGATAACAGACATGCACCGGCGTATGTGTTGCGATTGCTGGAGTATTATATCCGTATGGAAAAGTTGATGAAGAACAAGGAGGCAGACAGAACCGATGAGTGATGAAAATACAACAGTTGTAGAAGAAAAAGTGACAGAAGAAGAGAAAGAAAAACAGGAAATCATTCTGATTAATGAAGAGACGATTCAGAGTAAGATTTATGTTGTTCGTGGTCAGAAAGTTATGCTTGATTTTGAATTGGCGGAAATTTATGGATATACAACTAAACGATTTAATGAACAGGTGAAAAATAATATTGAAAGATTTGATGAAGATTTTCGTTTTCAATTATTGAAAGAAGAGTTTGATAACTTGAGGTCGAAAAAATCGACCTCAAGTTGGGGTGGCACGAGATATCTTCCGTATGCTTTTACAGAACAAGGAGTGTATATGTTAATGACTGTTTTAAAAGGTGAACTTGCAGTTAATCAGAGTAAAGCTTTGATTCGAACTTTTAAACAGATGAAAGATTACATTGTTGAAAATCAAGGATTAATCAATCAAAGAGATTACTTGCAGTTATCCCTTGTTGTTGCAGAGCATACCAGAGATATCAATGCGATAAAATCTTCTTTAAGTACAATTGATAATGAAGTTGCAGAAGTGGTTGATCATCTGGGAAATGTGGTGACGAAATCGGAATTATCTGGTTTTATGAATATATTCGGAGAACCAGAATTTCGAAATGAATATGTACTGTGGGATGGGCAACCTTTCGAGTCTGATTTGGCATATTCAGCAATTTATGGTAAAGCAGAAAAAACATTATATCTAATTGATAACTATATTGGAGTAAAAACATTAGCTCTTTTGAAAAATAGCAAAGAGAATGTCCAGATTATTCTATTTAGTGACAACGTTGGAAGAGGTTTACATAGCACGGAGTTCAATGATTTTCGCAAACAATATCCTGATTGTAAAATAGAATTAAAACAAACAGGTAAAAAATACCATGACCGTTATATTGTAATAGATTATGGTACTGAACAGGAAAAAATCTTTCATTGTGGTCCGTCGTCTAAAGATGGTGGTATGAGAATTGGCTCTATTGTAGAGATAAGAGAACGGGAAGCCTATCATACGTTAATGGATGAATTGGTTAAAATGCCAGCATTACAATTAACTTAAATAGTGCTACGGGTTGTGGCAGAATTGTTGGTGAAATAAATGGACAGAGTTTTTAAGTTTTGGGACAGGAAATATTCAACTAGAGAAACTCTCGAGGTCAAATTGTTCGATATTTGTTGCTTTTGTGTTCCTGGGATTGCTTTTTTTCGATGGAGAAACCAGCAGGTGAGATGCAGGAGTGAAAAAGTGGACTGGGCTTCTCCAGTAAGAAATGTATCCATCAGAACTCTACTTGCTGAATACAAACAAATTAAGCTGGCAGGTTGAAAAAAACGCGAAAATCGTATAGAATAACCTTAAGTGCGAGTTGAAATTTGCAAATTAGTAAGGGACAAAGGAGAAGGAATATGGAAACTTTATCAATGATTGGAACGAATCTTGGAATCCTTGGCGGAGCAGATGGTCCGACATCCATTTTTCTCGCAGGAACAGAACAAAGTATAGAAGCATTGATTGCGAAAATGGTGGTTGCACTGTTGATTGGGATATTGGGACTGAAAATATTTCGAGCGTTGTCTGCAATTATAGGTCTGGGAGTTGGTGCAGTTGTCGGAGTGATAATTGGATTAGTGGCAGGACTGTCGGGTGGTGCATTTGTTGGAGCGATAGCTGGCGGTGCAATTATTTGTGCAGTATTGTTTACCGTACTAAGAAGAGTGGGAGTATTCTTTTTGGCATTTAGCTTTGTGCCAGCGGCACTTGTATTGGTGCTCCCATTGACGAATATCAGTGTGATTGCAGCATTTGTTGTTGGGCTTGTTTTTGCTGTTTTAGCAGCCATTATCATGGAACCAATGATTATTATCACAACTTCCATCTATGGCGGTGTGACTGCAGGGACTGCAATTGTTGGAATTATAGGATTTGATGGCGCATCCTGGTTAAAGTATGTATTGAGTATTGCATTGGTTGTAATTTGTTTTGCAGTTCAGTCTATGCTTCAATCTAGAAAAGTGGGCAAGAAGGAGAAGGTATTCTCAGAAAAATATAGAAAAGAAGCATCCATGGAATCTGAAGTAGAACGTGCTAGAATGATTCTTGATGATGGGGATGAGGAAGAAGAAATTTCTGAATCTGCTGAAGAACCAGAAGCGGACATGGATAATGATGATATTGAGATTACGGAGATTGACTTAGATAAGTAAGAAGTATATATAGTAAGAAAAGTGAAAGCACCTTGCTTGACTGAGAGAATATATCATCAAGGCAAGGTGCTTATTATTAAACATCAATCCAGTCGCTCAACCATTTTTGATAAGTAACAGACCAAAGGCGTTTCTGACGTTTTCCATTATAAGTACGGTATTTCCATACTACTTCATTAACTCTTTCGGACAAATTAGTTTCCTGAATTGAGAACGAGGGCTCAGATGCAACTGCTTGGCAAGTTGGTAAACATAAGTTACTAAGTGTTAGAGAAAAAAGTGTCAGTGTTAAAAATGTTTTAATTTTCTTCATAATGTTTATTCAATCCCTTCAATAAGTTCATAATTGGAATAGTTTCCAGACGTAATATCGTCTTCTGTAAGTGTTTTGTAGAATTTTCCATTGATATATAATTCATATTCATCCTCTGAAGTATGCAAGATTAATGATGGTTCAATCGAAGTAGTAGCATCGTTCTTTAAAGAAGCTATCGCTACTATCTGTACAACAAAGATATCCAGGGAAGTACCACCAGCATCGTAGATGAGACAGGAAAGGGAGAACTCAGCTACGAGTACGATGAATTCGGGGAGACAACTATCCATGGTGGAAGTGGACTTGTCAATGAGATCTGCTACACAGGCGGGATCTATGATAAGAGCACAGGTCTTTATTATCTGAATGCAAGATACTATGACCCAATGACAGGAAGATTCCTGACGGAAGATACTTACCGCGGTGAGAGTGGGGATGTGGAAGACTGGCACCTGTATGCGTACTGTGCGAATGATCCGATTAATTATGTGGATCCAAGTGGGCATATGGCGGTTACAGCATATTCGTTAA
>CAZPZR010000046.1:0-14861 GCA_964591105.1 uncultured Lachnospiraceae bacterium
GGACGCATATCCTCTGGAGCGTGACTTCAACGCATCAAAGAAATCGTAAATAATCTCATTCAGTGGAAGTCTATAATGAAGAACCGCTCTTGTTTCTTCAATATATTCCATTCCTTCATAAATTCCTCGTCTTTCCTGACAGAGATTCATGATTGCACCTATGAATTCAGAAGTTACCATAATCTCTGCTTTTACGATTGGTTCTTCCATATATTCGATTTCTGTTGGATCTGGGAGGTTGGTTGGGTTCGTAAGATCAATCACTTCCCCGTTCATCTTATGCACCTTATAAATAACACTTGGTGCAGTTGTTACAAGATCCAAATTGTATTCTCGTTCCAGACGTTCCTGAATAATTTCCAAATGAAGCAATCCTAAGAATCCACAACGGAATCCAAATCCTAATGCCACAGATGTCTCTGGTTCAAACTGCAAAGAAGCATCATTAAGCTGCAATTTTTCCAAAGCATCACGAAGATCTGGGTACTTCGCTCCATCTGCCGGATACATTCCACAATATACCATTGGGTTTACTTTCTTGTAACCTGGAAGTGGCTCTTCGCAAGGTTTTGCTGCATTTGTAATCGTATCTCCCACACGAGTATCTTTCACATTTTTCAAGCTGGCTGTAATATAACCTACCATACCAGCACTTAATTCTTCACATGGAATAAACTGTCCCGCACCAAAGTATCCTACTTCCACAACTTCCGCTTTTGCTCCTGTTGCCATCATCTTAATCGGAGTACCTTTTTTCACTGTACCCTCTTTGATACGACAAAATACAATAACTCCTTTGTAAGAATCATATACGGAGTCGAAGATCAATGCCTGAAGTGGTGCTTCTGGATCCCCTGTTGGTGCTGGAATCTTATGGACAATCTGCTCCAATACATCTTCAACATTAAGTCCTGTCTTTGCTGAGATTCTTGGCGCATCTTCTGCTTCAATTCCAATAATATCTTCAATTTCTTCGATCGCATGCTCTGGGTCTGCACTTGGCAAATCGATCTTATTAATGACTGGCATAACATCCAGATCATGATCCAATGCCAGATATACATTCGCTAATGTCTGCGCTTCCACCCCCTGTGCTGCATCAACAACCAGGATTGCTCCATCACAGGCTGCAAGGCTTCGAGATACTTCATAGTTAAAGTCTACGTGCCCTGGAGTATCAATCAAGTTAAAGATATACTCCTCGCCATCCTTTGCTCTGTATACAATACGCACAGTCTGTGCTTTAATCGTAATTCCTCTTTCTCTTTCCAGTTCCATATTATCCAGTACCTGGGACTGCATCTCACGGCTTGTAAGAAGACCCGTCATCTCAATAATACGGTCTGCCAGTGTGGATTTCCCATGGTCGATATGCGCGATAATACAAAAATTTCGAATTTTACTTTGATCTATTCCTGCCACGTTATATCTTCCTTCCATTTTTCCATCATTCATTTTGTTTCTAATCTTACCAATTTTATCATGAGGCGCTGTATTTTACAATGAAAAGTTCAACGCTCATGCGGTCATTTAAGCGACCTGTTTTCACTAGTTCTTCGGTATCGGCTGCATATTCCATAATCTTACGAAGTTCTTCGCTGGAAAATGTCCTGCACTGCTGAATATATTTTCCTGCAACAAATGGGTGCAGTCCCACTGTCTTTGCAACTTGTGACTTGTCGCATCCTTTTTTCACCAGCTCTTTGACTTCCAATAGAAGCTTAAACTGCCTTGTCAAAAGATACAAGATTCGCATCGGCGGCTCCTTGAGTGCCAGCAAATCATAATAGTAGTCCAGTGCTTTCTTCTGTTGCTTCGTCGCAACTGCCTCTACCATATCAAAAATCTTGTTTGTAATCTGAGTGGTACAGATTGCCTCAATATCTTCCACCGTAACTTCTTCTCTTCCCAAAGTATAGGCGAACAGTTTCTCCATCTCTTTTTCCAGATTTTCCATGTCCGTTCCTGTCTTGGATACAAGATATCGCGCCGTAGATTCACGAATCAATTTCCCTTCTCGCTTCATATTGCCAGCAATCCAGTAAAGCAGTGTCTTTTCGTCCTGACGTGCCATCTCCACAATGCGCCCTTTGTCTTTCACCGCTTTATACATTTTTCCTCGCTTATCCACTTCTGTTTCCACAAATATAAAATATACGGTATCTGGAATACCTTTCAAATATTCCGCGAATTCTGGCGTAGCATTTTTGAAAAACCCAGAGTTCTCAATCAAGATTAAACGATGGTCTGCAAAAAATGGCATCGTCTCTGCCAAGTCGATGATCTGCGTTGGCACAATTCCTTTTCCTTCATAATAGGAATAATTGATCGTATCATTTTCTGGCATCATCGCTTTCGTCAGCTTGTCTTTATATTGCTTTTTTAAATACGCTTCTTCGCCATATAAAAGATATATTTGTTTAAATTTTCCGGATTTTATATCTTCATTTAAACTCTTCATGTTCGTTTCCTTTTCTAAAGATTCTTCTATCTGAATCTAAAATCTACCTTAAAAGTATACTGAATTTTCAACATGAATTCAACTACAGGTGTGTCTTTATCCACATTTTTTCTCCATCTGTCACAAGCGTGATTGCTCCATTTTCTTTCGTCGTAAACACCTGACTTCCGACTCGTTCCAACCGTTCTAGTGTTTCCTGATGTGGGTGTCCATATCGGTTCTCCTGACCTGCAGAGATCAGTGCATACGTCGGTTGTACCTGTTCAAGTAATTCTTCCGATGAGGAGTTTTTCGAACCGTGATGTGCAACTTTCAACGCCTCCCAGCTCACCGCTTGTAACTCCTGATTTAAGACCTCCTGCAGTGCTTCTTCCCCTTCGCCTTCCGCATCTCCTGTAAACAGCATATCAAATCCTTGATAATTCACTCTCAACAATAGAGAGGCTGCATTCCCAGTCTCTCCAGAATACTCTGATTCTGGTCCCAAACATTCAATTTGCAGTTCTCCATCTCTGATTATACTTCCCTTCTGCATGCAGGCAATTTTTATGTTTCTTTGTTCTGCTTTTTTTGCTAAAGAATAAAGATTCTCATCCCATACTTCTTTCAAAGGAAATATTATAGTTTCTATATTCACAATTGAGTTTTTATCTTCTATAAGTTCTATCCATCCATTTGTGTGATCTTCATCCCCATGAGTAATCAACAAATATTGAATCTTCTGCGCTCCCTGCGATTCTAAAAATGGCTCCATACGATATTTCCCTACCTGTTCAACATCGCTGCTTCCCCCATCGATTACATATGCATTTCCAGAAGGACTTCGAAGAAAGATTCCATCTCCCTGTCCCACATCCATCATCGTAATCTGTAGATTTCCTCGCCACCGAACGGTATTTCCCAAAGGAATTACAGATACTGCGACAACTGCCACAAGCCATCCCATTCGTCGCAGTCTCATAGCTTTGGCTTTCTCCTTATCCGCAACTTTCCAAGCTCTTCTCCACAGAAGAATACAAAAAATTAATAGTGCCTCATACGCAGCTATCTGCCACAATTTTGGTTGTCCAGTTACCACACATGCCCCTGGCATTCGCAATGCAGCCTCACAACTTTTCTCATAGATGAAAAATATCAAGTTACAGAGACGAAGCAGTACCTGTCCTGGCATACCAATTCCTACTGTTATACTCCCGATAGTTCCCAAGAACAGCACTGCTGACATTAATGGAATCACCCATAGGTTCAAAAGTAACGAGTAAATCGGAAATTCATAAAAGAAATAACACTGTACTGGAAACAGAACGAAATTAATGCTTACACTTGCCCAAAATGGCTGCATTGGAAGCTTCCGAAACATTGGCAGCACAATCAAAACTGCCAGAACAGCTCCAAAAGAGAGCCAGAATCCTCCATCATACAGATAAAGTGGACGCCACAAAAGTACCACAGACGCCGCCACCGAAAGGGCGGTCAGACTGTCATATTTTCTTCCTACTATATCCGCACCTACGCGAAACAAGAACATAACAAAAGCACGCACAACCGAAACTCCCACACCAATCATGAGTATATAACTGGATAGAAACAATACACCTGCGATTCCTCCTACGGTGTAAGAGCCTGTCACTCTTCGAATCATTCGATAAAGACCTACTCCAATAACTGACAGATGTAACCCTGAAATTGCCAAAATATGCCCGATTCCATTTCTTTGATATAGTTCTTTTGTATCTGCATCCATGTCGCCCTTTTCTCCTAGCAGCATTGCAGTCAAAATTGCGCCATTCTCTTCTCCCATTGCATCATACAGTTGCTGTTTCCATGCATCTCGAAACTGATACAATTGCTCTTTGATGCAGTTCCATTTTTTCCTGCACTCGCCTTCAGATACTTGTATTGATTCTGCCCACACCATGGCAGAAATCCCTTGCTTTTGATAATATAATTTTTGATTAAAATTCCCTGAATTTCTTTCTTTTTGATAAATCGAAACTTCGCCATCGGCAACTATATAGTTTCCTATATTTGTTTTTTCTTTCTTTTCATCATAAATAATTAACTTGGATTCTTTGAATGATTGTTCCTGATAATTTACTGAATTGTTTTTAAGATATAAGATTTGATAATCTTCTTTTTCTTCTTTTTGATAGATTTCACCTACAACCTGTATGTTCTCACCATCTGGTACATGTACTTCGATTCCAGACGGACGAAGTTCTTTCACAAACTTCGCCCCTCCAGTCACAATAACCGCACTGTAAATAAGAACCAACAGCAGGCTGATCATACATAATGGTCTATGTCTCAATTTTTCTCCTTTTCTACAAGGTCTAAATCTCTGGAAAGTGGTTTGCTAAGATCAATGCTTTCCATATACTTCACATCGTTTTCTCCATTGACCAAAATCTGCAGCTGGCTTGCTGCTCCATTTTCCACAATTGAATTTACCATGGAATAAATCGTCAACTTTGGATTAAATGGATAAACAGTTTCTAAAAAAGCTGAATCGAAATTCACATAACAAGTTCCATCTTTGACCTGGATTCCCAACATTTTGCATTTTTCTCCAATGGTTCTCTGATTCCCCTGTCGTTCTGGTCCATCCATCAACTCTTTGATCACCAGCTTTTCAATTGACATATTGCTGTTATAATGCACTTCTCGCTGCTCTTCTATCAGCTTCGTTCCATCTTGATTGACAAAATATAATTTGATTGTTTGAACTTGCGTAGAATGAAGAGAAGAGCCCGTATTCTTTACAAACGCATCTGCATTCATTACTCCAACTTCTTCTCCATTTTGACTTCTTAGTGGTTCGTCCTCTACATAAATTTCAACATATTCTACTGCCTCTAGCTGTGTAAATGTCTGCACGATAGCTGCACGTAACAACATTTCCGTTGTAATATCCATCTGCTTATATTTTTCATTAAAGGAAAATAACAGATTTCCACTTTGCAGCTCCCATTCCTCCAGGCGTACACCTTTCGGAAACATCTCTCGATATTCGTCTGACTCTGGTTCTTCTTCCCATAAATCTAATATCATCTGAATTTCTTGTATTGTGTTCTCTGCGGAAAGTTCATACTTTTCTGTTTCCAGACCTGTTCCATTCAAATTTACATAATATAAATCTATCGTTTCTCCCGTTTCTTCTGCCTTGCATCCTCCGAGAAGGAGTGCAAGAAGTACAAGACCGATTAAATACATCCGTTTCGTTTTCATCACATTCTCCCTTCTATGATACATAAGAAATTGGTACTCGCATGGTGAAGGTTGTTCCTTCTCCTTCTTGACTATATGCTTTGATTGCACCACGGTGCATCAAAATTGCATTTCTTGCAATCGCTAAGCCAAGTCCTGTTCCCCCAATTTCTCTGGAGTGTGACTTGTCCACACGGTAAAAACGCTCAAATACATGCTCAATATCAGCCTCTGGAATTCCAATTCCAGAATCAGCAACTTCAATATAAAAATAGCGATGGTCTGCATTCAAAGACACATGCACCCAGCCACCAGCTTTATTATACTTGATTGCGTTCTCTACCAAATTTGTAATAGCAAGTGAAAGCTTTGTTTCATCCACCTCAGCCGTCACTGGTCGAAAGCTTTCCAACAGCACTTCCACATTTCTCGTAGATGCAATTGGGCGAAGACGCTTCAAGATTCTTTCCACCAGCTCATTAATATTTTCACTTGTAATATTCATCACTTCTGCGGTACGATCCATCTTCACAAGCGCCAAGAGATCATTGATAATCTTATTCTCTCGCTCAATCTCCTCGGAAAGATCTCCCATAAATTCTCGATATAGCTCTGCCGGTACATCTTCCTGAATCAGCAGCGAATCTGCCAATACTTTCATAGACGTCAGCGGCGTCTTCAGTTCATGTGACACATTAGACACAAACTGCTGCCTGGAATCATCTACTACCTTCATGCGTCCCAGCATCTTATTGATTGCTTCGATAATCTCTTTCGCCTCAGAATATACAGACTCTTGTACAAATTCATTCTCATATCCTTCACTAACTGCTTCTACTGATTTCGCAATTTGTTTTAAAGGTTTACACGCTCTTGCAGCAAACATCCCGCCAACAATTCCAAGAATCAGTACAAGTGCAAGCAATACAGAATTTGACTTTTCATCCAGAATATAAAGACTATTTTGAATCACATCCGTAGAGGCACTCACAAGCATCACGCCATGAACCTTTTCTGACGCACTTCCTATAATTGGAGTTGTAACTTCAATATATCGATTCTTCGCATCATAATGAGTCGTTGATTCTCCTCGAAAACATTGAATCGTATCCTCCGAGATAATGGTCTTCCCTACATCCATATCATAAGTATCCAAGACAATATTATATCCTGGGTCAATGATCATCACTCGTCCACTGTATACATTCGATAACTGAATCAGCTCCGCTCTCAACACTTCTGATGCTGTCAAGTCTTCCCTGTTCATATCTGCAACTTGGTCACAAAGAATCACACACTGACTCTGAATATCCGCAGTTCGCAGTTCTACCGCTCTTTTTTCATAAGAACTTAGAATCACATCCTTCATCAAAAGTGTTGACACAACTCCTACACCAGCTACTACCAGTGCAATACGCAGGCGAAGACTTCGTGCAATCCCTCTTTTAATATATTTCTTAACTTCTAAAATAGTATCCCACTCCCCACTTTGTATGCACATATTTTGGATCGCTTGGTTTTTCTTCTATTTTTTCACGTAATCTTCGAATATGTACATCTACAGTTCTCGCGTCTCCTGGATATTCATATCCCCATATGAGTTTCAAAAGATTTTCTCTACTGTATACTTTATTTGGATTCATCACAAGAAGTTCCAGAAGGTCAAATTCTTTGGCCGTTAGATTCGCTTCTACGTTGTTCACCAACACTCTTCTGTTCTCACAATCCAGTCTAAGCTCCCCGCTTACAATTTCTTTCGAAGGTTCCTCTACCGGACTCTTTCTGTTGGTTCGTCGCATGATTGCCTTGATTCTGGCCTTTACTTCTAATATGTTAAATGGCTTTGTTATATAGTCATCTGCGCCATAGTCCAGACCCAGAATCTTGTCCATATCCTCGCCTTTTGCGGTCAACATAATAATTGGCACCTCTGAAAATTCACGGATCTGCTGACACACTTGAAATCCATCAAGCTTTGGAAGCATCACGTCCAGAAGAATCATGTCATATGTACGTTCAGACACTAATTTCAGTGCTTCTTCTCCATTATAAGCACAATCCACTTCCATATCGTCCTGTTCCAGGCTAAATCGAATCCCCTTGACAATCAATTTCTCATCATCAACGACCAAAATTCTTTTTCCCATTTTTTTCTCCCTTATCCAATCCGAATATCATCTTTTATTTTTTGAAACATTCCTTCCTTAATTCCTGATATATTCATCAGCTCCTCAATGGATTGAAAAGCTCCATGCTCTTGGCGATATTGAAGAATCGCTTCCGCTCTTGCTTCTCCAATTCCATTCAAGGTCATCAGCTCTTCCTTTGTAGCATGATTAATATCTACTTTTCCATCACCCGTCTGCGTGTCACTTTCCTTTTGCTTTTGTTCCTTCTTCGAAGGAATATAAACTTGTTGCCCATCTTCCAGCACTTCCGCCAGATTCAAAGCCGATTCGTCTGCATTTTTCGTTGTACCGCCTGCGGCTTCTACTGCTTCAAATATACGGCTGTTTTGCGGCAATTTATAAACACCCGGATGTTTGACCTGCCCACAGACATGTACATACTGGTCGGTATTGCTTTCAGAATCTTTTTGTTTTTCACGTTCAGACTGTTCTTCGGAATTCTGTTCCTTTGTCTCCACTCGCTGTTCATCTACGAATTCTAAGCCGGACTCCTGTGCCTTCTCCTGACACCCTATCAACAGGAACGAAACCATCAGGATTATCCACGCTTTTTTCACTCTTCTATGCATAATTTTTCTCCTTTACAGCTTGTCGGAACTGTAAATCCCCTCTTATGCCTAGACAGGGTTAGTGTACTACTTCCACTCAAAAATTGCAACTCCAATCAGGGCGATGACCATCCCAACCATTTTCCTCCATGCAAATGGTTCCTTTTCCACACCAAACAGTCCAAAAAGCTCAATCAAATACGCCACAATCACCTGTGTAATCACAATAAGAAGGACTGCTTTGGCCGGCCCTAACTGCTCCATACTTTTAATCACAGTCCATGTGATTCCCGCTCCAATTACGCCCCCAAGAAGGACGTATTTAGGCTCTACTTTTGCCAGTGTCAGAACCGAATCTCGTCCGGCAAACAACCACACAATCACGCAGAACAGGAACGCACTGAATTGTACCCAGCCGTTGCTAACCCACATTCCCGTAGTCTTTGTCACTTGCGTATTAAACACTCCTTGAATGCTCATAAGTGCTCCTGATAAAAGCGCAATTAAAAAACCAGTCATGTTTGTATACCTCCACACCTTTCTACTGTCAGTATACCCACACACTGGTTTTTTATGTCTGTCTGATTTCTTTCTAGAGAATTTTCCGAAGCTTTTCGATAAATTCATCTACATGTACTTTTTCAATAACAACTGGTGGTACAATTCGCATCACGTTTCCTTTTGCACTAATCAGAATCAGTCCCTCTTTTAATGCTGCACTGCTAACTTCACCAGCTGATTTCTTCACTCGAATCCCCTGAATCAATCCCGTTCCTTTGATTTCCTCAATTCCGTCACATTCCTCCTGTAATTTTTCCAATTGCTCTCTCAAATACTGACCAATTTCGTTTACGTGATCTACAAGGTTCTCTTTCTCAAAAATCTCCAATGTTTTTGCCACTGCTGCACATGCAAGCGGATTACCACCATAAGTTGTTCCATGGTCTCCTGGTTCCAAAGAATACTCTGCCACCTGTTCTGTCATGGCAAATGCTCCTACCGGAACACCACTTCCAATTGCTTTTGCCATCGCCATCAGATCTGGTTTCACTCCATACTTCTGCCATGCAAACATTGCGCCGGAACGTCCCATTCCACACTGGATTTCATCACAGATCATCAAGATTCCTTCCTCGTCACAAATCTGGCGGATTCCCTCCATAAATTCTTGTGTCGCAAGGTTAATCCCACCTTCGCCCTGAATTGGTTCCAGGAGAATTGCACAAGTTTTGTCTGTAATCTGTGCCTTTACACTTTCCAAATCATTGAATTTTGCAAATTTCACACCACCAATGAGTGGTTCAAATGGGGTACGGTAGCTTTCCGTCCCAGTGACTGCCACAGCTCCCATGCTTCGTCCGTGGAAGGAATTTTCCATAGCAATGAATTCGTAGCGACCGGTTCCCTTCTTATATGCATATTTTCTGGCAGCTTTCAATACACCTTCAATCGCTTCTGTTCCACTGTTTGTAAAAAATACCTTGTCCATACCAGAAGCCTGTTTTAATGCTGCTGCCGCTTTTCCGCAAGTAGTATTGTAATATAAATTTGAAGTGTGCATTAGCTGGTCAATCTGATCCTTCAGTGCATTCTTCAGCTCTGCGTTGCCATATCCCAGTCCACACACTGCAATTCCTGCTGCGAAATCAAGATATTTCTTTCCTTCGATGTCGTACAGGTATACACCTTCTCCTTTTTCAAATACCACTGGAAATCTGTTGTATGTATGTACAAGACTCTGGTCCATCTGTTCCATATATGTATTCATCATATTCTAATCTCCGTAATAAAATCTTTCCCCGTCATCGTGTAAAATCGCTGTACCGATTCCTTTATTTGTAAATATTTCAAGGAGCAAGCAATGTGGAATTCGACCATCCAGGATATGTACCTTGGATACTCCATGTTCCACTGCATCAATACAGTTATTTAATTTTGGAAGCATGCCGCCACCAATAAAGCCTTCCTCCATCAATTTTTGTGCTTCTGATACTGGTAACTCAGAAATCAAAGTAGATGGATCCTTTGGATCTTTATAAACACCTTCAATATCTGTTAAAAATGCAAGTTTTTCTGCACGCATTGCTCTTGCAATCGCGCACGCTGCATCATCTGCATTGATGTTGTAAGTATTATTTTCATCATCCAAACCGATTGGGCATACGATTGGAAGGAAGTCTTTTTCCAATAAATCATAAAGCACTCTGGCATTAACATCTTTCACTTCACCAACAAATCCAATATCTTCGCCATCTGCATATTTTTTCTTTACAGAGAGCAATTTTCCATCTTTTCCGCTGATACCAATTGCTCGTACACCCAGGCTTTCTACCAACTGTACTAAGCTTTTATTTACTTTCCCAAGTACCATTTCAGCAAGTTCCATTGTCGCTTCGTCCGTAACACGAAGTCCATTCACAAAGCGAGGTTCCATGCCAACTTTTTCAACCCATTTGCTGATTTCTTTTCCGCCACCATGTACAATGATTGGTTTGAATCCAACCAGTTTCAGCAGCGTAACATCCTGAATGACTCTCGCTTTCAATTCTTCATCTACCATTGCACTTCCGCCGTATTTTACAACAATGATTCGACGGTTGAATCTCTGAATATAGGGAAGTGCTTCAATTAATACTTCCGCTTTCTCTAAATATTTTTGCATTGATTTATCCATAGGACGCTCCCTTTCTAGCCTAGCTTCTGTAGTCTGCATTAATTTCAATGTAACCATGTGTCAAATCACAGCCCCATGCAGTTGCTTTCTGATTTCCCATCTTTACATCTGCAATTGCAGTCACTTCTGGCTCTGATAAAATCTTTGTTGCCTCAGCTTCACTGTAATCTACTGCTGTTCCGTTTTCAATGATCTGAATTTTCCCTGCTTTACTTTCGAAGAATAAATCCACTTTTTCAGGATCAAACTGTGCTCCTGAATATCCCATAGCACAGAGGATTCTTCCCCAGTTCGCATCATGTCCTGCAATCGCTGTCTTTGTCAAATTGGAACATACAATAGATTTTGCAAGCACTTTCGCCTGTTCTACGCTTTCACATCCAACTGCCTGTACTTCAAATAATGCAGTGGCACCTTCTCCGTCTCCTGCAATTTTCTTTGCAAGGTATTCATTAATCACATGCAATGCTTCTGCAAATTTCTTATAATCTTCGCTTCCGTATACAATCTCGTCATTTCCAGCGAGTCCATTTGCCAAAAGAACAACTGAGTCGTTAGTAGAAGTATCTCCATCTACAGAAATCATGTTGTAAGTATCATTTACATCTTCGCTCAATGCTTTCTGAAGTGCTTCTTTTGTAATCACTGCGTCTGTTGTAATAAATGCAAGCATTGTACACATATTTGGATGAATCATACCAGAACCTTTTGCCATACCACCGATGACAACCGTCTTGCCGCCAACTTCAATTTCAACAGCAAGTTCTTTTTCATAAGTGTCTGTTGTACGAATCGCCATTGCAGCTTCTGTTCCTGCTTCAATTGTTCCAGATTTTTTGGATGCAAGCACTTCAATTCCTGCAACTAATTTTTCAATTGGAAGCTGTTTTCCAATAACACCTGTAGAACCGATGAGTACTCCGTCTGCAGAGATGTTCAAATATTTTGCTGCTGCCTCTGCGGTATCCTTGCAATAACCAAAGCCTTCTGCTCCAGTACATGCATTTGCGATTCCTGAGTTTACGATTACTGCCTGTGCCTTAGCGCCACTTGCCACTACCTGCTGATCCCATTTTACAGGAGCTGCTTTTACAACGTTTGTTGTAAATGTTCCTGCTGCCACACATGGAACCTCGCTGTAAACAAGTGCCATATCTGTTCTGTTTGTATACTTAATCCCTGCTGCTGTACTTGCTGCTTCAAATCCTTTTGCTGCTGTCACGCCACCTTTAATCTGTTTCATAATCCTCATCCTTTCTACGTCCATTTATATCGTTTGCTATTAATAAATTTATTCACTGGCATCATTGAATGAATGCTGTAATATTCTCTTCATTCAATGTAAAGTCATAATAATTTAAATCTTCACGCTTCGTCCATCCAATTTCATTCCAGAATGCATTTCCTGTGTCATTTTTTGTAAATGCAATCAGGCACACTTTGTTGATTTTTTCTTCTTTCAACGCTTCCATCGCAGTCACTACCATTGCTCTTCCAATTCCATGCATGCGATGTTTTTCGTCTACACACACATGGTACAGACATCCTCTTCTTCCATCGTGTCCACAGAGAATTGCACCAACAATCTTCCCCTCTGCTTCTGCCACAACGCTGGTCGTTGGATTTCTCTTTAGAAATCGTTCAATCCCTTCTCTGGAATCATCCATGCTTCGGATTCCAAAGCCTTTGATCTTCGACCATAGCTGATATACCTGATCGTAATCTTCAATTGTCATTCCTCTGATGTTATAAGTTTCCTGATTAATCATGCATTCCTCCTGATATATCTGCCTCTTGGTTTTACGGGAACATCGGAACAAGTTCCAGTCCTTCGGATTCCGGCAGACCAAACATAATATTCATATTCTGAACTGCCTGTCCTGCTGCACCCTTTGTTGATTTTTTCTTCTTTCAACGCTTCCATCGCAGTCACTACCATTGCTCTTCCAATTCCATGCATGCGATGTTTTTCGTCTACACACACATGGTACAGACATCCTCTTCTTCCATCGTGTCCACAGAGAATTGCACCAACAATCTTCCCCTCTGCTTCTGCCACAACGCTGGTCGTTGGATTTCTCTTTAGAAATCGTTCAATCCCTTCTCTGGAATCATCCATGCTTCGGATTCCAAAGCCTTTGATCTTCGACCATAGCTGATATACCTGATCGTAATCTTCAATTGTCATTCCTCTGATGTTATAAGTTTCCTGATTAATCATGCATTCCTCCTGATATATCTGCCTCTTGGTTTTACGGGAACATCGGAACAAGTTCCAGTCCTTCGGATTCCGGCAGACCAAACATAATATTCATATTCTGAACTGCCTGTCCTGCTGCACCCTTCACAAGATTATCGATAGCTCCCATCATAATGATGCGGTTTGTTCTTGGGTCAATCTTGAAATTGATATCCACGTAGTTGCTTCCTTCTACCCATTTTGTTTCTGGATATACACCCTTTTCAAGAACACGGATAAATTTTTCATTCTCATAATATTTATCATAAATTGCTTTTACTTCTTCATATGTAACTTCTCGTTTCAAAGTTGCATACTCTGTAGCCAGAATTCCGCGATTCATAGGCACCAAATGTGGTGTGAAGTTGATTCGTACTTCTTCACCTGAGGCATATCCAAGCTGTTCCTCGATTTCTGGTGTATGTCTGTGCGTTGCCACACCATACGCTTTCATATTTTCATTCACTTCACAGAATAGATTCGGAAGCTTTGCTCCACGTCCTGCTCCGGAAGTTCCGGATTTGGCATCCACAATCAATGTGTTCATGTCAATCAGTCCTTCTTTCGCAAGTGGATATGCTGTCAGAATGGAACATGTCGTATAGCATCCTGGATTTGCAACCAATCTTGCATCTTTTACCTTGTCTCTGTTCATTTCACAAAGTCCATAAACTGCTTCTTCAATATACTGTGGGCTCTTGTGCTCAATTCCATACCACTCTTCATAAGTAGCAACATCCTTAATACGGAAGTCTGCGCTAAGATCAATGATCTTTGTCTCAGACAAAATTTCTTCATTTATAACAGAAGCACAGAATCCTTGCGGTGTTGCTGTAAAAATGACATCCGCCTGTTTTGCAAGTTCTTCCATATTATCATCCAGACATGTGGCATCCACAATCTGGAACATATTCTGATACACTTCTGCATATCTCTTATCAACATAACTTCTAGAACCATACCATACGATTTCCGCATGTTTGTGTCCCATCAGCAGTCTCACCAATTCACCACCGGCATAGCCAGTTGCTCCAATAATTCCTACCTTTATCATATGTCCACGTCCCTTTTTTGCAAGTTTTGCATAATTATACACCCATCACTTCATATTATGCAAGCATATTCTCAATATATTCTTATACATTTTCTTCTTAATATATTCATTTCTTTTGTATATTTTTCATTTTTTTTCACTTTTCTATTGCATATTTATTACTTTAGGTGTATAGTTATCCATGTGATTACGAATCGAATTACTAATATTTATATATGACATAATAGGAGGAATTTAATTATGAAAGAAAAAGTTGTTTTAGCATACTCTGGTGGCCTTGATACTACAGCAGTTATCCCTTGGTTAAAAGAAACATTTGGTTATGAAGTTATTTGCTGCTGTATCGACTGTGGACAGGGCGAAGAATTAGATGGATTAGAAGAAAGAGCAAAAATGTCTGGAGCTTCTAAGCTTTACATTGAAGATGTTGTTGACGAATTCTGTGATGAGTACATTGTTCCATGTGTAAAAGCTCACGCTGTATATGAA